>CAZXYA010000052.1:0-26981 GCA_964644655.1 uncultured Saprospiraceae bacterium
AAACCAGCCATTATGCCACTCTAAGGTGCAGTGCACCGACCATATTTTTTCTTAGCCTGACGGCTATGGATTTTATCTTCAAACCAATATTTCAAAAGTTTTCAACTTTTCTCAATTACACTAAGCGATTCAATCAGTCGAATCGGCATTCCTAATCTACCCAGCATTTCTAACTAGAATTTTATCTCCTAAAACTCCTAAACTTAACGTGATAGTCGTCGCAAAATTATAAAAAGATTATGGATTACCGCTTCCTACAGACAAAAACGATTTTTATAAAAACAGTTCTTCAACATTTTATACCTTTGTTGAGCGTAGACGAGGTAATAAGACAATGCGTTTATGAGGCCAGAATCTCATCACCTCATCATCTTATTATACTCATGCGCTCTATTATTTTAACCTAGCACATCAAATTATGCCTAACCAGTACCTTAAATATCTACTCCTCTTTTTAGCATTCAGTAGCACGACTGATACTTTTGGACAAGTCAATGTTTCCAAAACTTGGATAGACACCACCATCTTAGAAACGTTTGACTACCGTTGTATTGGACCAACTAGAGGTGGACGAGTAACCGCAGTAGCAGGAGTGACAACAGAACCGTCCACTTATTACATGGGCGCAACTGGTGGTGGTGTTTGGAAAACGGAAGATTACGGCATTACTTGGAAAAATATTTCAGATGGTTATTTTGCCTCGCCTTCTATTGGGGCAATTACGGTAGATCAAAATAATCCAAAAACGGTTTATGTAGGAACGGGGTCAGATGGAATTAGGAGTAATATTATTGCGGGGAAAGGAGTGTATAAAACGACTGATGGCGGTAAAAAGTGGGCGCATATTGGTTTAGAAAAAACAGGACAAATTGGGGCAGTAGAAATTCACCCGACAGATCCGAATACTATTTTTGTAGCAGCGATAGGTCAAACTTTTAATGCCAATGAAGAAAGAGGCTTATATCGTTCTAAAGATGGCGGAAAAACTTGGACAAAAAGCTTATACATTAATGATAAAATAGGTATTGTTGATGTAGAGTTTGCACCAGATAATCCAAATATTATTTATGCCGCTGCTTGGAAAGCACAACGTACACCTTGGACGATTATTAGCGGTGGGATGAAAGAAGGGGGCATTTATAAATCAACCGACGGTGGGGATAATTGGACAAAGTTGGAAAAAGGCTTGCCACAAGGCTTGATTGGTAAAGCGGATTTAACGGTGTCTCCAAATGATCCTAGTCGAGTATATGCTTTAATCGAAGCACCCGAAGTAGAAAGCGAAGCAGGGAGAGGAGGATTGTATCGCTCTAATGATTATGGGGCTAATTTTGAATTGGTTTCTTATAAAAAAGAATTATTAGACCGACCTTTTTATTATTGTAACATCAAGGCGGATCCACAAAATGCAAATGTTTTGTATGCTTCTGCTACTCGATTTTTTAAATCTAAAGATGCTGGAAAAACGTGGAAAAGAATGCGTACACCTCATGGAGATAATCACGATATTTGGATTAATCCAAGCGATTCTATGAACTTTGTGCAAGCGAACGATGGAGGAGTTAATGTGACCTTAAATGGAGGCAAAAGTTGGTCAAACCAATTTAACCAAGCAACGGCAGAATTGTATCAAATAGAAGTAGATGACCAAGTGCCTTATTGGGTATATGCTGGTCAACAAGATAATTCTACTTTGGCTTTGCCTAGTTTACCAACTTATTTAAGCTCTGGCGGACAAGAGCAAATTTTATTAAGTGTCGGCGGTTGTGAAACGGGACCTGTTGTACCAAAACCAGGCAATCCAAATATCGTTTATGCCAATTGTAAAGGTCGTTTTGGGGTGTATAATAAATTGACAGGACAAGAAAAGCGCTATTATGTGGGGGCAAGCAATATGTATGGGCATAATCCAAAGGAATTAAAATACCGTTTTCAAAGAGTATCTCCAATTCATGTATCTCCACATAATCCAGATGTGGTGTACCACACCTCTCAGTACGTGCATAAAACAACAAATGATGGCCAAACATGGGAAACAATTTCTCCTGATTTAACCGATTTTGATCCACAACGACAAGTGATTTCTGGGGCGCCTATTACGAGAGATATAACAGGCGAAGAATTTTATAGTACCATTTATTCCATCAGAGAATCGAAGCTACAAGCAGGTTTAATTTGGACAGGGGCAAATGATGGACCTGTATATGTGACTCAGGACGGCGGCAAAGATGGTTGGAAAAATGTCACCCCTAACAGTTTACCAAAAGGCGGTCGAATAGATTGTGTAGAACCTTCTTCACATCAAGCAGGAAAAGCCTATTTCACTTCTTTGCGCTACCAACTAGGCGATTGGACTCCTTATATTTATAAAACAGAAAATTATGGTAAAGATTGGACTTTAATCACCAAAGGCATACCTAGTGATTATCCAGTTAGGGTGGTACGAGAAGACCCAGATAGAGCAGGTTTATTATATGCAGGAACAGAATATGGGATGTTTATCTCTTTTGATGATGGGCAAAATTGGCAGGCTTTCCAAAATAATTTACCAGTTACCCCTATTAGCGATTTAAAAGTACATCAAAAAGATTTAGTCATTTCTACGATGGGGCGGTCGTTTTGGATATTAGATGATTTATCCGTTTTGCACGAATCTATGGATAAAATTGCAGCGACCAAAGCTCAATTATTCCAACCAAGAGATGTTTATCGCTTGCGGTATAGAGGGACTAGCAAAAATAGCATTCCCTATTATCCATCCAATGCGGTGAATATTAACTATTATTTGCAAATAACTACCCAAAATCCAATTAGTTTAGAAATTTTAAATAGTACTGGAGATGTTATTCGTACATTTAGAAGTGTAGATAAAGTTAAAAAGAAAGTAGATACTGAAAGAAATATGTCTACCGAATTTTCTGGCAGAGGAACAAGCCCACTTTTAAAGACAAAAGCGGGTTTACATCAATTCCGTTGGGATATGCGACATGAGGGTATTTGGGATAAGAACGCTAAAAGAAGTGGTCGAAATGGCGCACTAGTAAGTCCGGGTGAATATACCGCCCGATTGAAAGTAGATGGCGAAACTTTCCATGAAACTTTTACCATCAAAATGGACCCTAAAGTGGCCGCAAGTGGGATTACTTTAGCAGCGATAAAAGCACAAGAGGCCCTGAATTTAGAAGTGAGGACACAACGAAATTTAGCAAAACAGACGGTAAATAATATAGAGAAAAATAAAGCTAAATTGGTGAAAATTCCGCTAGATCAACGAACTAAAACACAACAAAAGCAAATCGAACAATTGGAAACCCTTATACAGCAATTTGTGACTAAAAAAGGCCGCTATCAAAAGCCAATGCTATTAGACCAATTTCGGTACCTCAATTATATGATTGATGCAGCGGACCAAACGCCTGGCGATGATGCCCAAACAAGGTTTAAAGAATTATCAGGTTTATTGAAAAAACATATTTCGACGTATCGAAAAATTGCGAAGATTGAAGGAGGGACAGCAGATGGTGTGGGAAATGAGGAGTAGGTAAATACCTTAGAGCTGGGTTGTTCAGAATTATGTAGATATAGCAATTTTGGCTCCCCGTTATTTTAGGGTTGAAAAAATCATAAATCTGAAGTCATACATCTTATATCATAAATCTGTCTCGTAAAAACTAGATAGATTTATGATGTAAGATGTATGAATTATAAGTGATTGGACACCTTTTCTATTGCTATTCTACTTCAAATCATCGTTTTCTGGAGCTGTATTCGGATTAACATCATCGTCCTGATCGTCATCACCTTCTTCCTTCATTTTTCCTCCAAGCATTGCAATAATAACAGATAAGATTTTATCTGTGTATAAGTCTGCAGTCTGTGCCATGAATCTTCTTGAGGATAAATTAGACCATACAAAATCTCGGATTTTTTCTTTTAATTTATCTGAGAAGTTTTCATTTTGCCAAGCCATAATTTTACTATTTTAAGGCTAAAAAAGCAGCCTTTGATAAAATGTCAATATAGACGGTTGGACTGACTGTTTTCTTGAGACGGAGAATATGGGTGAAGTCACATTTCAAATTTAATGGTTTATGTTTTATTTTAACGATTGTATTGAAAAAAGGCATTGAACAGCATTTTTTTAAATTTAACTGATGTGTTTTTATTCAATTTTTTATAAATTTTAAAAGGTGTCATCTAAATACAAATCACCCCTTTTGCAATAGAACCTTTAATTTGTAAAAAAGAACGAATGTATCGGTGGATTTTGTAATGAAATGATCTGATAATAATTCATTGGAAGAAATTTTAAGTATGGTTCGGGGCAAAGAAGATTTATCCGATACCAAAATTCCCATCCACGAATTAGGGCATTTCTTTAATCTACCTCATACGCATCATGAAGACTATTATAGTATGCTCGTCCA
Source organism: uncultured Saprospiraceae bacterium (assembly GCA_964644655.1). Classification (GTDB taxonomy): domain Bacteria; phylum Bacteroidota; class Bacteroidia; order Chitinophagales; family Saprospiraceae; genus JAFMDF01. The sequence goes on from CAZXYA010000052.1 coordinate 4,428, forward strand.
AGAATTAGCAGACGGTTCGGAATGTTCGCAAAAAGGTGACTTTATTTGTGATACACCACCTGACCCTGATGCTGCTGGTATTTATGATGCTATAGTTAATTATACGGATTGTGAAATGTATGGGGTATATGATGAAAATGGGGCAGTTTATAAGCCGATGATTAATAATTTTATGGGGTATTATTCGGCCTGTTATATGATGCCTTTTTTGTTTACGGAGGGGCAGTATGAGGTGATGAGGCGGTTTAGTAAATCTGGAAATCGTGTTGGGTATTTGGATTATAAATTCTTAAAAAAAGATTTCTTTTTTTGTTCCATTTGCTCTATATTGCTTCAGTTTATATTTTGTTAGTCACCAATTAAAAAAGTCTATAGAAAACTATACTGAATGAAGAAAAAAAACTGGACGCAGGATGAAATAATTGAAGCTATTAAAAGTGGGAAAAAGCCAAATAGAAATTTAGCATTTATACATATCTTCTTTGAATTGGGTTGGAAAGAGGATTTTATTAAGCAGGTTCAACAAAAGGGAGGAAGCTTACATGATGCTCAAGATGCTTTCCAAAATGGAGTAATCGCTTTTGAAAAAAGTTTACGAAAAGGAAATTTTAAAGGAAAAGGCGAACTCAAAGCTTACTTTATGACGATAGCAAAGAATCGTTGGATTGATTCAACTAGAAAGAAAAAAGAACTGTTTTTAATGGAAACAGAGTATGTAGAGCCTACAGCGGAAGGTATAGAAGATATGTATATCGAAGCAGAAAAACAAAAATATCTTAAACAGGCATTAAGCCTTTTAGAGGAACGATGCGAACAAATGCTTACCCTGTATAAATATGGATATAGCCTAAAGGAATTGATGAAAGAATTTTCTTTTAATACGGTGCAGGCTACCAATAATGCATTACACCGATGTAGAAAACGATTCCATCAATTTTTTGTTGATAATCCAGCATGGAAAAAATTAATTGATTGATATTATGATGAATAAAAATGATACTTTTTGGAAAATAGAAGATTATTTAAGAGGTAAGTTATCAGAGAAAGAAAAAATAGCATTTGAAAAAAAAATAACTAAAGATGCTTCTCTAAAAGAGCAGGTCGATATGCAACGCTTGGAACACGAGGGGATGGATTTGCTGATTGAGAAAGATCTAAGAGCCGACATGTCTAATTGGGAGACGGATTGGAAAATGCAAAAGAGAGCAGATAAGTTCAATTGGCGAAAATGGTTGCCTCTTTTTGCTTTGTTTCTTATTGGATTTACTGGCTGGTTAATTTATAGTCCATTCCAATCAAATAAATCTATCCCAGATTCAATATTTCAGGAAGAAATCCCTCCTGTTGTTCCAGAAATAAAAAAAGAAGTACCGCTAAAAAAAGAAGTTGAACCTAAACAAGACGAACAAAAAGAAAAGACACCAATAATAGCTAATGAAGATGATAAAAAGGCTATGAATTCCATTGAAAAAACAATCAAAACACCAAAGTCCAACAGTACTAAATATTTAGCAATTGCAAAAAGAAAAGATGTTTATGAGTTGCCAAATAACTTACAAATAAATTTAAAAAGTAATCCTGTAAATGATAATACTTCTGCATTATATCTGGGTATTCAAGCCTTTAAAGCGGAAGATTTTCCTGCTGCAATTGAAGCTTTTAAAATCATTGATAAAGATAAAAGTCCATCTGAATACGAAACCTCCCGAGAATGGTTGGCTCATGCGTATCTAAAGGAAGGGGATTTCCCAAAAGCTGTTCAAATTTTTGAGTCCATGCTGAGTACTGTAACTTTGAATGTAAAAGACCGAATGGAATGGTATCTCACATTGAGTTTGTTTGGCGATTATGCTAAAAACAAGACAAGAATAGCTACTCTTTTGGAAAGTATAACTCAAGATGAATACCACGATTATTACAAAAAGGCGGTAGACTTAAAATTAAAATTAGCGGAAGTTCAGTAATATTTGTTTTAAAAGACTGATAGTAATTAGGCTTAAGTACTTGGACAGAATTAAATTAAACTTTCGGACAGCCTGCCTGCCGGCAGGGATTAACAAGATTGACATGATTTTGATTATCAATGTGTTAAATCATGTAAATCCTGAAATCCTGTCAAAAGAAATATAAAAGTAATTTTGTCTGGCTACTTATACTGTCTCAGGTTAAGAATTAAACATTTGGTTTCATAAAAATGGTTTGATGGCTTGATTGTTAATAGTCAGAAACATCAAGACTTAATTCAATATTTAGGGACTTAGCAAATAATAACCTACGCATTTGAGCTTGTCTTTTTTATCTCATACTGCGTTAAAAATACTCGCCATAGCCCTGCTATGTCTGCGTTTTTTGCCTTGTCTGATGTGAAAAATCCTACGTCAAATTTGCGTAGCTTATTTATTTCTAACTCCCTTATCAACAATTTTAACCATTAATTTTTAACAAAGGCTCAAGTTTCTCTAAAAAGTCCAAATTTTTCCCTAATGCAGTATAAAATCTAACTGCTATCAGTTTTTTTTAAATTTATTTAATAGGCCGCATATCTCCAATACCTATCATTCCAGCCCAATAAAATGGATGGTTTAAAATGCCATTGTCTCTATTATCTTTCAAATACTTTAATTTAGCCATTCGTAATGCAGCATCTTTATCTTTCCCCAATTTGAGAAACTTGTAAAAATCTATCACTATATCTTTTGTTTTTACATCATCTACTTGCCAAAGGGTCGTGAAAATACTCTTCGCACCTGCGTAGGCAAAAGCCCTTGACAGACTAATGATACCTTCCCCCCTTTGTAGTTTCCCCGTACCTGTTTCGCAAGCTGATAGTAGTACCATATCGGCATTAAGCGAAAGGTTGTACAAATCTCGGGCATACAATTTGGAAAAGGTATTATCATTGGGTGAAGAAAAGGCCAAATAAGCATAATCTCCTACACGGTCATCTGCTTTGCCATGCGTAGATAAGTGTAAAATACGATAGTCTGCGGCCAATTTATTGAAAGTATCTAAAGTCGCCAATTCTCCTAAATAACTGTCACCTTGAAATAGCTCTTTGACCGTAACTACTTCCTCACCACTTCCTTCTAATTCGCCTAAAGAGTCTCTTAATTTTATTTCAAAATCAATCAAAGAAGTATCAATTTTTTCCAATACTTGAGCTTCCTCCTTCAAGTAAAACGGCGCCATTGCCAACAACTCCTTTTGTGGTTGTTTGCCGTATGTTTTATTTTGCATTTCATCAAGTAAGGTTGCTGAGTAACAATAGCTAATTTGATGCTTTTCTACTAAATAAGAATAGGTTTGGAATTTCCCGACTCTTCCTGGCTCTTCTGTTAGCAATGCCTCAAAGGGAAGATAATTTAGGATTCCGTCAGGAATAATGATAACTTTTTCTGTCAAGTGTTTCGCTACAGGTGCGATTAATTTGTCATATAGCTGTTTTGCTGCAGAAGTGTAATTGATGATGCTTTTGCTTTCTAGCGAAGGTGGACGGTTAGTTGAGGGCGAATTATAGTAGCCGTAGATGCCGTTTTTAGTGAGGTTTTGGACTAGTTCTTTCAAGGGGAAATCTTTAGGAGTTTTTAAAAACTTGACGGTATCTTTTTTAACTAGGAAAGTATAAATCAAAGAGTCTCCTTCAAAAAAATGTAATAGGGATTTATTATTTTCTAGTAATTTTTTTTGAGTCTTGTTTAAAGCCGTAGCATTATTTTTATTTAGAAATTTTCGATAAGCCGGATACTCATATTCTATTTTTTCAATTAAAGAATTAAGATGCCTATTTATCTGGAGTTTCTCGCTATATAAACCTATAACTATGCTATCTTGTTCTGTATAACCTTCTAATATTTTTTCAAATATTTTAAATTCATAGAGTTTTACAGAATCGCTGAGTTGTCTTTCTATTCTTAATTTAGTTTCTGGAATTCCAGCATTAAATTTAGCATCAGTTTTTTGTAAAGCATCAAGTAAGGTATATGCTTTGGACTCTTCTAATAGATTAAAAATCTCAATAACCTCCTTTTTATTATTATTCAATGAATGAAGATCAAACTGATTTAATAAGGCATTTTCAAATAAATGATAGTATTTAGATAATTGAAATTCTTTGGATGCACTAGATTGGTAGAATTCACGAATTAAATCTAATTGAGAAAAAGCTTTCTTATAGTAATACTTTGCCATTAGAAAATCTGAATATTTTCTATAAAAAGTGGCAAGATTGAGATAGAATTCTATGAATTTCGGATGTCCATTCTCAAAGTTAGAGGCATAAATTTTTTCTGCTTTTAGAAAATTTTCTATTGAACTTACTGAGTCTCTAAGATTGTAACTCGCTATTGCCTTTCCCTGATAAGCCTCTGCTAAATCGAAACTAAAAGTATCTTTTCTAAATAATTCTATTTCAATCGCTTTCTTATGATAAATTAGTGCCTCATTGAACTTATTTTGTTCTGTTGCAATCATTCCAATATTGTTAGATATTTGAGCTAACTCTGCACTATTTTCACCTATTACTGTTTTATAAATATTATATGCTTTGTCATACGTTTCTCTAGCTTTTTCAAATTCGCTTTGCTGGTGATATAAAACACCCAAATTCATTAAGGTTAAAGCAACCAAAGGATGCTCTTTACCAAGAATGTCTTCCCTAATTTCAAGAGATTTGTTGTAATAATTTGCAGCTTTAAGAAATTCACTCATATAAGAATATGACAATCCTATATTTTGAGATATACCCGCAACGTCAAGCATTTTTTCACCATAGTCCGATTTTTCAAATATCGATAAAGCACTAAAAAAGTAATCTAAAGCTCTATAATAATCACCTTGCGTATTGTAAAGGTCTCCTAGATTATTGTAAGTAAAACCTATTTCTGGATGATGGTCACTATAATTTTCTAACCGTATAGCTAATGTTTTCTTATAAAAAAATTCAGCATCGCCATATTGCTCTTTCTCCTTGTAAAGAATGCCTACATTTTCATATGCTTGTGCTGTTTTTAGGTGATTTTCTCCATAAGCATGTTCAAATAGTTTGATACTTTTCTTTAGGATGAGTAAACTTTCTTCAAATTTTCCTAATCGTTTGTATGCATCTCCCATATTCATTAACGTACTCCCAAGGGAAGGATGATTTTTAATGTCTAAGTTGTTGAGTATAACTTCATATTTTGTATACAACTCAACTGCTTTGCTATAATTTCCTCTGTAGTGATAAATAATTCCTAGATTATGGTAAACCTTTGCTAGCTCAAAATTTTTTTCCGTCTTTTTATCACCAAATTCAATACACCTGCTAAAATGGTTATACGATTCATCAATATTCATTCTTTTCAATGCTACTACCCCTTTATTTAAATAAATAGAAGCTAAATTTTCAGCATTAAACTTAGGTTTTTTCAAACTCAATCTTTCCCCTATTTTTAGGTAATAATTTGCCTTGTCTAAAGAATCTACTTGAATATAAAGATTTGCTAGATAGACATAAGAAGGAATCAAAATAGTAGAGTCTTTTTCTATTTGGCTAAGACGTATTGACAAACTAGTATTCAGGTGATTTAGGGCAGTTGGGTAGTTACCTAGTCGAATTTGAATCAATCCCAAACTGTTGTAAGAATCACCAATTTCAAGATTATTCCTGACTTCATTTTCTTCTCTACTTTTCAGTATTCGTTCGTGTATTTCTAATGCCTTAGAATAGTTCCCTTTTTTTAGCCAAATTTGTCCCAATTGAAAATTGACACGGTTGAAAAAAAATTCTCTTTTATTGCCATCATTTTCTTCAATCAATTTTTTAGCCTCCTCAGCAAAATGTAAGGCTTTATTATATTCAGGAATACTCAACATTACTTTACTGCTATCTAAATAGTTTTCAACGACATTAATCCAATTCTGACTCCAACAAAAATTAATGTTAAAAAAAATTAATAACGGTAATAGAACATAATGCCTCTCATTCATCTTATTGATTTTTAGTTTATTACAAATAAAAAAATAAAAATGTATTTTATTTTAACATTTCTTGAGTATAAAACCCTTCTTCAAAACGCCTTATAGATAGAAGCGCAATTGAATAAAAGCATAATAACTCAATTGTCTACTATTTAAAAGTTAAAATCAGATATAAACAAAAAACTAGTCAATAAGAATCTAGCTAGCATTTTCTTGATTATTAATCACAATTTTCTAACAACAGTCAATTTTAAGTAATTCCTTTTATACACTTTTCTGAAAGTGGACTTTGTCTGACTACTGTCTGGGCAAAGAGAGAGAATAGTTTATTGGCTACCTAACATTTCAAGTTATGCTATCTAAAATGCAAAGCTCCGCACGGAGCCGAACGGGTAATGCTATGCCCTCTAATGACCTATCTAGTCAAAATAGACAAGAGTTTCTCCCTGCCTGGATGTTATCCGCTCTAGGCTTTATCATCACAGAAGATTGGGATAATATCTAAATAACAATTTTATTACGGGCAGAGCGTTGTGCTTTGTCCGTTTTTAGTTCTTTGATTTTTTGTATAACCCATTCTTTATTTGATATTCTTATTGGCGTATTTTCGTAGTAGTCTAGTAAAGTAGCTTGTAGTTTTTGTCGGGTAGGGACAGGCTTTGTCCAACATTTTACCAATTGTTTTAAGGCTTTGATAAAAGCCAAATACGGTTCTTTTTTATCATCTGCTAAAATTCTATTTCTTTTGACAAATTGGTAATAGTTGATTATTTCATCTTTCAGAGTCCGTTTGAAACTTTTATCTCCCAAAAATCGCTCATAATAACACTTGAGTAATAAACTTCTTCCTACCAATTTGAATGGAATTCCCTTGAAGGAAATTTTTTCTAGTTTTGAAGTGGCAATAGCATAGTTTTCTTTATGATAGTCAATTGATGCCTTACCGAATGCTGTTAATTCCGATTGAATATCTTCGGGTAAATAAGTTGAATACTGCTTAATGAAATTTTTAGCATATTCAAAATCCTTTTGAGAACAAGCCAATCCCACAATATTATTAAAAGACGCAGAAGAAATTTGATTATTTATCGTTAGCAGATTTAATTTCGTCAAAAGTTGATAAAGCTCTAATTGTAGAGCGGTATAGGCTGTTTGTCCACTACTTCTTAACCGAATAATGTAATTAAGAAACAATTTGAGATAAATTGCTTTTTCCAATTGGTCAAATATTAAGTGGTGCTGTTCGAAGTCCTGCTTTATTTTTGGAATCAGTACTGGGTTCTTGTTTTCGTAAAGATCAATTAGGTTAAGGTACAGTTGGAAATAAATATTATCTTTTTGCTTTCTGGCGTAGTTTTTAACAGACTCTATAAAGTACTTATCACCTATTTGGGCGACAAGGTTTTTCCGAGTCAACATTTGGCAATAAAGCCTTAGCTTTTGACTTACATAATAATCATCTAATCTAATTGATAATTTTTCGGGCGTAATTTTTGACTCAAAATTTTGATTCTCTGGATGATGCAATTTGAAAAATTCTATATTAAATAATGCATGATTTCGCTCGTAACTAGACATTGGTTCTTGCTCTATTTGCTCAATTGCTTTATTGACTCTTTTTTTAAATTGTTCGGTAGTTCCCATTCGGTAATAAGCCTTAGCGAGTAGTTGCCCATATATTGCTGGATTATCCATTGCTTCTTTATAAACCATCCATTTTTCAAAAATCTGATGAATCAAATTACAAACTCTATTTAGCTCACCTAGCTCATTCTCAAACTTTCCTAAAAAGTGGGTCTCAATGAGATGTCCTTCACTTTCTGGATATGTAGGATGGTCTTGGCTAAAATCATTAAAGAAATCGCTAATAGTTTCTGTGATAGTAGGAAATTCGGGACTGTGAAGGTACTTTTTAAATGCCGAAAATTCCCACTTATTAAGTTTTTTTAGTGATTTTATTAAAATTCTATTATTAAAATTCATATATTTTAGAATTATGTTGACTTATTTTTAGAATATAAGAAACTGATTATCAATAATATAAAATATAATTTGCATAAAAAATTAATATTTTAACTAAATTATATTACATAAAGATACATAAAAAATAATAGTCAGATCTTGATGATCCTGCTAACTTGCACTCTAAATCTATGCTCAAAAAAACACAAACTAAAAATTGATTGGCAAAGTTGTAAAATACCCGCTATCATTTACAAAACGACTCTACAACCTTCCCCGAAGGTGCTCAAATTAGACACTGCTATAAATTAAAAAAACTACCCTTCACTACTATTAACAAACTTAATAGTGGTTTAATATTCTATTTCGTAAATCTTCACAATTCAATATCATGAATACTATTTGTGCAAAGTAAATTATCTAGTTATGAAGGCTCAGGTGTTCGCTTACGTGATTTACATGGCAAGAATACTCGAACTACGTTTAAAAAATTTAAAATGAGAGAATTTGGGATGCGCCCAAAATAGTTTCTTGCTACCTAATTAAAAAAGATATTATGAAGACTAAAAAATACGATTATTCAAATGTAGAGCAGACCGCTGGAGTTGAGTACAAATTTTCCATGCTTGCAGTAGGTATCTATATCGCACTACATTTAGGATTTCTAGAAATTCAAAGTCCTTTTTATTGGATTCTTGCCAGTACAGGGTTGGCTATATTTATCTGGTGGTCTTTCAGGGCTTATTTTGTACAAGTCAATGATATGCAAACGGCAAAATGGTTAATGGCTATCATAGGTATGTACGCTTTATTTGGAGGAATTAGTTTATTCCTATTACTCAGTACCAATTTATTTGACTATGACTATATTCCAACCTTAGATACGATTCTCCATCTAACAAATATTATTAAAATAGTATTAGGAATTGCTGTTATTACCTTCATGCTGGTTTGTATTAAGATTGTATTAGCGAATAGACATCATGTTTTTTCCCTAAAAAGAATTGCCTTAAGTGCATTGATTTTCATACCAATTTATATGGTGCTTAATCTTGTTTATAATGTCCAATTTCTAGGACAAATGGCAGATTTAATTAGTGCTATTCCAAGTGGGCAATCTCCTTATTTTGAAGGGTCGGATGGATATGCTTACAAAAATTTCATGTATGATGACCAGATAATGGCGCAAGATATGATTCTAGGACCGCTTTCCAGTATTTTTTCAGGTATTGGTTTTTTATGGAATTTATTAATAATGATACCTTATTACTTCTTGTTTTTCCACTTTTATAAAGCAGATAGAGCAAATACTTATTTAGCTAAATAAGTCAATTATTCATCAAAAAACATACAATTATGAGAACAGAGACTATTCAAAAAGTCAGTCGATTTGCTGCTATTAAACAAACTACGGTCAAGCTATTGACGTGGAGTGTTGGGTACTATTTTATTCGATTTATGGTCATTTCCAAAGGATCTATCATTTCATTTCTCTTGGTCGATGTGGGCTATTTTGTAGTCCTTCTAGCTCACCTTCTGATTATATTCCGTGGGGTGAAAAATTATGGAGACGATAATCCTACTTTTAGCTTAGGCCAAGGAATAAGTATTGGTTGTATTTCTTCTGTAATTGCCAAAATGATTAGTTTTCTAATGATGGTGATAATTGGAGATATTTTTTTTGCTGAGGCAAGCGCAGCATTGAATACGGTTAGTTTCCTGACCTTTCCTTTCGCTTTACTCTTTGCCATCTTTTTCGGTGCCTTAGCGGGTGGTCTATCTGGTGTTTTTGTACGATAATGTGCCTATTTTTCAATTCCCCAAAGCGAATGTATCAAAACAAAAGAGATGCTCTTCAATGAATAAGCTCATTTTAAAAAAATATAAATCATGCGTATAACTATTTTCATTATCGGATTATTCTTCACGTCATGTAGTGATTCTGTTGGCATCTATGAAGGTAAACTTTATACAGGACAAGTCCTCCTATCAGAAGGTACAGATATTTCAAATCTTAGCTTTGGTTCTTTAGTTGCTCCACCAGTGCCAGATATAGCATTCATAGCGGTCAAAGAAGATTTTAAGAAAATGAGTAATTGGGAAAGAGAAGTTTTAAATGAAATAAACAACGCTCCAGAATCAGAAAGATTTGGTAAGAAGTTGCGATATATGTGTGATTATATGGAATTTATAGACTTAGAGTTTGTGAAATTAATCACAGAAGATAAAACACTTGAGACATTCGATTTTATTTCAGAAAAAGTACCACAAGGAAAGACTAAATATGCCCTTGATATAAATGAGAAAATTATGGGGGCAGTTACTTATTTCTTTGAAATTACTACGAAAAGGAGCAACCCCATTCCTTTGGGAATTCAGGTGCAAACGCACGAGTTTTTGAAAGTAAACTGCCCTAAATATCGTTCTTTCATGGAAATAGTAGAACAAAACAAGCTCAATAATTTTGAAGGTAAAATGACCCGTTACAATGATATTGCTATGATTAAACAGTTTCTAGATAGGGCAGATAAGGCGATTAAGCCCTTAAAAGAGGAAGAAAAGGCAAAAATGTATGCTGATGCAGTTTGTCAAGCACTTTCTCGTAATCCCTTGAAAATTTTGAATACACTAGAAGAATTCCAGAGCAAAGAAGGTGGTAACCTTTCAAGACTAAGAAGTATTGAAAATGGTATTTTCGAAAAGCGCTTAAATCGACTTGATATTGCAAATAATGGAGAAGAAAGACGAACTTTTTGCAAAATACTTGCAGGGCACTGCCCTAATTATAGCTCATGGGTCAATAACAAAAATGAACAAGGCTATGCAGTTTTGGGAGATAAGAGAGCAAGCAAAAATGTTAATACCTCTTTTACAGCTCCTGCGGTTCCTTTTGATAATTTCAAAGAGTTGAAATTTTATATGCTTTCTATGGATAGTACTTGGGAAAAGAAACAAGAAGAATCATCAATCGCTGAAATACTAGAATGGACTACGAATGAAACATGTAAACTGATTGAAGATTTAGATTTAGATTACGCAAATAATAGCAATTTTTACACATGGGCAAATATTGCCGAGAACAACTATAAATTTGGTGTGGAACGCCCAAAAGATGTGAAATTATTACTCTATGCTCAACTACTCGCCTACTATGGTAATTTGGTAAAAACGGGACAGCTTTATAATGTAAAATATAAGGATGGTGATTATGGTTTTTTCCACGGTTGGGGTGTGGATAGACAATTCAAAAAACAGCTACAAGAGCAATGTCAAAAAAAACAAGATAAGCTGTCTGAAATCTGTGAAAAAAACTACCTAAAAATGGATAGAGAACTTTTTGGTTATTGATTAATCACCATTTAAACTTGAGCAGAATACGCAACCCTAAAAATTACCACTCCAAAATAATTCATTCAATCTTTAATACTAAAAACATCAACATTAAAAATATGAAAAAGCTAATTCACTTTTCCTTATTCTTCTTTTTTTTAATTTCCTTTTTGGTAGAAATTCAAGCAGAATGCGCTACCGTCCATTTTTATCGAAAAAATGGTTTACAATCTGACCGCACGCTTTATTTATTTAAAGGAAGCGAACAAATTGCTACCGTAAATTTAGGGGAGCGTTACAAAGCAACTATTTGTTCGGATGGCAATTATTCCTTTGTTGTCAAATTGGATCCTTCTGACATGTCTATCTATAAAAAAACAATCAATGTACAGCAAGGGCAAGATTATTTTGTGAAGTTAAATTGTTTAATTGGCGCTGATTTACCTACTATAGCAAAAATGGATACAGGTAAGGGGCGTAAAGAATGGAATAGGAATGCTAAATTTATAGGACAAATTAAACAGTTGCAAATTGGAGGTAGTGGAAATAATGGAGGTTATGTCAACAATAGTTCGGTAAGTAGTGGAAGTAATGTGACACAAAGCAATGGCACTTTTCAGCGTACTCAAATTGTTAATAATTTTAAATTTGAAATAGTAGATATGACTAAAGCTGGTGGTTTATTAACACTTAGTTATAAAATCACAAATTTGGCGCCGGATGATAGACAACTTGAAACCTGTGCAGCATTAATCCATTTTTATGATGATTTGGGTAATCTAGTATTTCCAAATCAAACTTGTATTGCTAACTCCTGTCGAGGATACAATAATGGGTATCAAAAGGTTCAACCTAAATTTAATTGTAATGGTACAAGTCGTGCTATTATGCCATCAGGTATCCCACTAAATGCTAAAATAGTTATTACGGATATTAACAAAAGAGCTACTAAGTTTTTAAAAGGTGTCGCTGTGTTTAAAGCAGAAAACCCTTTTGAAATAACCTATACAAACATCGAATTCCCTACTGTTATAGATACAAATAATCCAAACAAAAGAAACTTAGGCACAGGTTCGATGGAGTTGATAGAAGTGCGGCGAGATGGAGAGAATACCATCGCTCAGTTTAAGTTTCAAAATCTAATGGATACTGACCAAGAATTAAAAATTGAAGAAACCATTATCTATGATGACAGAGGTGACCAACACTCGGCAAATGGAATATCTTTTGTAAACTATAGCTCAAAAAAAAATCGTGGATACGCTTGGAAATATATGGTAAATTCGAATGGTCAAATATATTTTTATGTTAATCTTAAGACCATAAAATCAACTGTGAAACAGTTACCTCGATTTACACTTAATCTAGGAAAATATAAACTGGATTGGGAAAATATTAGTATCAAGAAAAATCGTGGCATTAATCAAGCACCTGTTAAAAGTAATCAAGGAAGTTCAAATAATTCTAGCAATAAAAGTACTTCCCGCTACATTAATTTCAATGACCTAGAATCCAACTTATCCAACTACGAATCTACTGTTGGCTCTAAAGTAATTTTAGACAATATTTATTTCTCTTCGGGAAAAGATGAATTATTACAAGCATCCATGTCTCAATTACAAGAATTAACAAGAATTTTAAAAGGAAATAATTTCGTCAGATTAAGCATTTTAGGACATACTGATGATATTGGTAATGCTACTTCCAATATGCTACTTTCTCAAAAAAGAGCGGATACCATACGATATTATCTTATTCAAGAAGGCATTGACCCTGCTCGAATGACTAGCCTTGGAAAAGGAGAAAATACCCCTTTAGCTACTAACAGCACAGTTGATGGTAGGCAGATGAATAGAAGAGTAGAAATCGAATTGACCAAATAATAATACTGAACATTAAGAATAGATTAGCTGAGAAATAGCTTTGTGAGCTAATTTATTCTTGATGTTATACTTTCCTTTTTATGGACGTTGCTGTGTCTTAATTATCAAAACTATTAAAAAAACATGAATAAAATAATCTCTAAGATAATTACGCTTATCATAACCATAATTACTTCTATCTTTCTCCTAATAAGTTGTGTAACAGTAGGTAAGACGTTTAGTTTTCAAAATAAAGAACAACTAAGATTAGGAGTAACTACAATACAAGAGGCAATTCAATTGATTGGTTCGCCAACGAGTAGAAATACAAATATAACAGCGACACATAAATTTGAGACTATCAATTTTGCATCTGCTAAAGCTAATTTGAGTGGCGCTACTGCCAGAGCATTAACGTTAGAATTTAAAGATAATCTATTAAATGGAAAAGTATATAATAGCGGATTCAAAGAAGATGATACTGCTTTTGATTTTTTGGCTTATCAAGATATATTGGTCGGTAAATCAGTACAAGAAGAAGTGCTCGATAGGATGGGGATGCCGTCGGGAATGGTCAGTTGTCCAACTAAGTTATATGATGGAAAAATTGATTGTGAACAATCAGAGGCTGCTTGGATTTGGGCAAATACTGCAAAATCTAAAGGGCTTACTATCAAAACAGAAATTGTAATTATAATTTTTGATGAACAAAGAGTAGTTAAGGAATTGAAATTAATACAGCAGTAAATCTAAATTCACCAATACCTGATAAATATTTAGGTTCCCGATGATTTATTTCAACCACAAGTATATTTAATGACTTTTTATTGAAAAGGTTTTAAAGCTTCCTTCATTTTTGAATGGGGCTTTTCTTTTTTAGCCTAAAAATCCCCACTTCCGTCTAAATTCTCTTAACAAGCTATTAATATTCCGACTTTTATTGTAATTTTCTCCTGCTTATAAAACAAAAACCCTCTTTTTAAGCGTTCTAAAAACATTGACTCAACAAACATTTGTGGTTTATGACCAACCGATTAATACTGTTCGCATTCACTCTTTTTTTTGGTGCTGCTCCTTTTACCATTTTTGGACAGGAAGAGGTGATTCGATTATCGAATCCATCTTTTGAAGATTACCCTCGTGCTGGTAGAGTGCCGTCAGGTTGGAGAGATTGTGGTTTCCCAGAAGAATCCCCTGCGGATACGCATCCTAGTGGAGAATTTGATGTCATCAAATATCCAAGTGACGGAAATACTTATTTGGGGATGGTAGTTAGGGATAATGATACATGGGAACGAGTATCGCAGCAAATGAGTTCACCGATTCAATCTGGTACCTGTTATAGTTTTAGTTTAAATCTTTGTCGTTCAGAATTATATCTGAGCCGAAGTAGGGTTAGCAATGCCAATGCCAATTATGTACAACCGATCAAATTAATAATATGGGGGGGAGATGGTCATTGTGAAAAAAGAGAACGTTTAGCAGAGTCCCCTTTAGTGACAAATACTACTTGGCAATCTTATGCCTTTAAATTTGAGCCTAAGCTCACGCATACGCATATTACTTTAGAGGCCTTCTATAAAACGCCTGTATTATTTCCTTATAATGGTAATATTTTGGTAGACAACGCTTCGGAGATAGCACCGATGCCTTGTGAGGAAGCACCTGTTATAGCCAAAATGCCAGAAGTGGAATTTACTACTCCACAAGATGCACCAGTCTTAACTAGAAGTAAACAATTTTTAGTAAAAGCAGCGATTAAAAATATTGACGAAAAACTAGCGATAACCTTTAAAGTAAATGGCAAAATTGATAATAGTTTTACCTTTGATGGACGGACAGGAAAAGTAACGGCTAAGGCATCCAATCTTAGAAAAGGGAATAATCGAATCGTGATGCAAGCCACTAATAAGGCAGGCACCACAGAAGATGCCGCCATTATTATCTATGAGCCTGAACAAGCTATAGCTTATCAAGAGCCACCAAAACAACCAACGAGTTATAAGGTACCAGTTCAGCCTAAAGTGATTCCGTCAACACCACCTAAGAAAAATTCTAAAATAGAAGGTTTTTCCAGAACAGAAATTTCTAAAGGTCAAATTATTAAGCTTAGTTCTTTGTCTTTTAAAATGGATGATTCTACCATTACTCAATCTGCGATAATTAGTCTAAATAAAATTTACGATTTCTTAAAGGAAAATGAAGAAATTGTCATTGAAATTGGCGGTCATACGAGTGGTCGATGTCACGATTTTTATTGTAATCAATTATCTACAGCAAGAGCCAAAGCAGTAGCTACTTACTTACGAAATAAGGGCATAAATGAACGACAATTAAGTTATAAAGGGTATGGTAAAACGAAGCCTATTGCCTCTAATAATACCACAGGTGGGCGGCGTAAGAACCAACGGGTAGAGATTAAGATATTGAGTACAGATGGTTGAACTATGAGTTATAAGTGAGGAGTTATGAGTAGACGCTTACTCATAACTCCTCACTTATAATTCATCATTTGTTAGCTTCAATTTGAGCCAGAATACTCTTCACATATTTCCTAGAAACAGGAATGATTTTATCCGCATCTAATAGTTGCAATTGTAAGCCCCTACTATTTCCGTTTACATATTTAATTTGATGTAAATTCAGCATATAGGAACGATGACAACGTTGAATAAAAGGTTGAGAAATCTGATCGGCTACTTTTGTTAGAGTAGAGCGTAATAATTTTTTCTGTACCTGATTTTGTTCTTTATAAAAAATACTCACATAATTATCTGCACTTTCTAAAAATATAAGGTCAGCAGGTCGAATTTTTAGCCATTCACTTTGGTTTTCTGCATATATAGTCAATAAATTAGTAGTAGATGGAATAACTGCTGGCGTTATTGTGGTTACATTATCTACGGATTGTTGCAACCTACTTGCATTACGCAAATTCCTTCTAAGTAACCAATTTTCTAATAAAATGGTGCTAATCATTACAGGAATAATTGCCAATACCAAAGTAATCCAACCGACATAAAAGAACTTACTCCAAGTAAAATTTTCAAAATTATTCCAGATATTATTATACACAAAGACCCAAATAGTTAAAGAAACAATATCGTGCAAGGTCCAGAAAATAGATTTACCAATGGTCCATTGCTTAATATCAATAGGTAGGATTTTGCTAATTAGAAAATGATTAATTGCCAAAATTAAACTGACAACTAGACCATATCCTGCGGTAATGAGGACATTGTCAAAGTTGAAGAGACTAGGAAAAGGCTTTAAAAAAATCAAAAATACTGCAGTAAATACTCCGTGAAAACCAATGACCAACCAGCGCATCTCCCAATCTTCCATGATGGGAAAAGGTCGCCTGAATAATTCCAGTAAACTACTGATTATACCACTTGACTTAGAGACGGGTGTATGTGGGCTGTTTTCCAAAAACTGTTTTTTATTATTTAGGGAGCAGGAAATAAATAAGGTACCAGAAGATGTGGTTTTAGTTTGTCCTTATGCAAGGCACCGAAAACGGAGTTACCCCTTTGGGTAATGAGTATTTTGGTAACGCCGCAGAAGGTCAAAATAAAGCCGCAGAACTGGTAGGTTATATTTTTCCTGTTCCCTTAAGTACTATGGCAAGAATAAACGAACATATTTTGCCACATAGTCACAATAGTATCTTCACATAGTAAACATAGTTTTAGATGACATAATAGTTAATTTTAGTTCGTAAAACTATGGTTTCTATGTGTTTTTCGCTATATAGGTGGTCAGATTAAAAATTGATATTACAAAAATTTTTATTATTACCTAATCACGTCTAACATCCGTGTCCCTTCATTTATCCGTGGTATTTAATTGCTACCACGGATAAATGAAGGGACACGGATAATTATCACTTTTTTATCTGACGCTCTATATGACTATCCACGATAGTCATCGGGACAAGTTGTGATAGAAACGCTAAAAATTGTTAATTTAATTTCGTCTGACTCTTGCTATTGATTTTGAAGTTGTCATTGAGATTGAGATTAAAATGGTTATTTCCCCTCTCTTCCCTTGACAATCAAAACAATCTCCCCCCTTACTTTTTTCTCCACATCATAGTATTTAATTAAATTATCTAAGGTATTAGGGACAATTTCTTCGTGCATTTTTGTTAATTCTCGACAAACACAGGCCATTCGGTCACCTCCAAGATGCGCTGCTAATTGCTTTAAACATTTAACGAGTCGATGAGGAGATTCATATAGAACGAAAGTATAAGACAGGGTTGCCAAATAATCTAATCGAGTTTTTCGTCCTTTTTTATGTGGCAAAAAACCTTCAAAATGAAATTTGTCACAAGGTAAACCAGAAGCGACCAAGGCAGGAACAAAGGCTGTTGCGCCGGGCAAACATTCGACTTTTACATCTGCTTGATGACAAGCCCTTACTAGTAGAAAACCTGGGTCAGAAATCCCCGGTGTACCAGCATCAGAGATCAGCGCAATATCCTGTCCACTCTGCAATAATTTAATAATATCAGGTGTAGTATGATGTTCATTATGCGCATGATGCGACCGTAAGGGCGTTTCAATCTCATAATGATTTAATAATTTCTTAGACGTTCTAGTATCTTCCGCTAGAATAAGGCTCACCTCTTTTAAGATCCGAATCGACCGAAAAGTAATATCCTCTAAATTGCCAATGGGTGTAGGGACGATAAATAGCATAGGTGCAAAATAAAAAAGATATGCCAAATTTACACAAATTTGGCATATCTAAGTTGGTTTGGCGATTAGTGATAATGACCAATGAACGAATGTCTTACAGCCTAGTGGTCTAGGAATTAAATAAATGCCAGCTTAATTTGAAGAGTTGTCAGTTATCGGTTGTCAGTTTCCTAGTTGGGAAGGTAACTGATAACGGACAACCCTTCTAAACTGTCAGCAATTTAATTCCAGAAATACTAGCAGTAGTGATCAAAAGCCATGACTAAATTCTGAGCAATCATTTCCGCAGACCGTCCTTCTATGTGATGTCTTTCGATAAAATGCACCAATTTTCCTTCTTTGAACAAAGCAATAGAAGGAGAAGAAGGAGGATAGGGTAATAAATATTCTCTGGCTTTTTCTGTTGCCTCCCCGTTAACTCCTGCAAAAACAGTAGTTGCTTTTGTTGGTGTTTTTGTATGTTGCATCGCAATTTTTGCTGCTGGACGAGCATTTGCTGCGGCACAACCACAGACAGAATTAACGACTAATAAAACGGTTCCTTCTTGTTGATCTAATACTTGAGACACTTCTTCTGGAGTGGTTAAGCCTTCAAAACCATTATCTGTCAAATCTGCTGACATTGGAGCGACTAAATGTGCTGGATACATATTTTTTACGTTTTAATCAATTTTTTTAAAAATAAAGGTAGTATTGACGATATCAATACTGCAAAATTACTAGATTTTTGCTAAAAATAAATACAATCCTTTTTAGGGAAAGTTCAATTTATTTACATATCCATCTTTATTGGCACGCCATTTTCATTTCTAATGCTACTTTAAGACCCTAAATTTGACAATTTGCCGATTCTCTATCTAGGTGGCGGCTGCCCGTTAAAAACTGCATGAGGAAAGTCAATTCCGAGCTCGCGAAGCGAGCGAGGCATAAGTTTAAATTACTTAGTTTACGGAGTACTAATCTCGACTTTAGCCATTTGAAACTGCTTTTTCCGAAATAAAGCTAAGTATTTCATTGTAAGCTAATTACTTTATTCACACTCGATATTTTTCTTCGCACCTTCGGTGCGAAATCTGGGGGTGGGTTTATTGGATTTCACCCTTCTAACCTCCCTTTCCGAGCTGGCAATACTTGTCCCGCAGAAGGGGAACTTTAGTCGGGAGGCAGCGAGGAAATTAGTACGTGGTAAGTAATTACGAAAGATATATTTTTGTCCCCATGAAACCAAACCTTAATATTTACTTAAAACTTATACAATTAATAGTTCGTTAAGGTCTTACTGAGGGCAAACTAAAAATAGTATCAGGAGTTTATTATTTGACAAAACTTCAGTACTAAACGCGCAGCCTTTTGAGTGAATTATTGGTAAGGTGTAGTGGAGGAAGAGGTTAGGAAGAATTATAAAAACTTAAATAATCGACTTATATGATGTCCAAAACTGTTATTTTATCGTTATTTGCCCTACTAATTGGATTGTTTTTGCTACCTACCGCCTGTACGACAGATAAATTGCCAGAACCAGAACCACCTGCGTTTTGTGATACGCTACAAGTAAGTTATAACCTTCAGGTGAAGCAGATTATTGATACCAATTGTGCATTTACGGGTTGTCATGTTGCAGGATCAAGAGCGCCAGGTAATTATACTAGTTTTTCTAGTCTTTCTCCTTTCCTGACAGAAGATGAATTTAAAAGATTTGTTATAGATTTGCGGAATGATCCAGAATTGGGTATGCCACCAGATTGGGAAACGAACCCTGGGCCAAATGATTTGACCCAAGAAGAATTTGACATTATTAGTTGTTGGGTAGAAGCAGATTATCCCGAATTTTAATTTTTTTTTGCTAAAACAACCATCACTCCATCCTTTTCAATAGAATAAAATGAATAGACTTATACCTACTTTTTTAATACTCTGTTTTGCTACCTTATCCTTTAGCCAAAATTTTGTACGTAGAACTTTTAAAGATACTCGTATCATTAATACGCAATCTGTAGAAACCTTACAAAAGCGAAAATTAGATTTAAGAATCGGTCACCGTTTTGGAAATTTAAATGGTGGATGGCCTTCTTTTTATGGTTTAGAGACCGCTCAAGATATAGCGATTGGCGTTGATTATGGCATAACAGATGATATTAATGTAGGCATACATCGAACAAAAGGAGCAGGTCCATTGACCCAGTTAATCAATACCTCCGCTAAGTATCGTTTTCTAAAACAATCTGAGAGTGGAAGCCCTGTCACCATAACAGGATTAGGTCTTTGGACCATATCGACCCAGCAAAAAGATGAGAGTAGCGAATTTATATTGAATAATTTTAGCAGATTTTCTCATCGCTTTATCTTTGGTGGTCAATTGTTGATTGCTCGTAAATTCTCTGATAAATTTTCCTTACAAGTTACACCCTCTTATATTCATCGAAATATAGTAGCTTTTGACGAACAAAACGGGACTTTTAGTTTAGGAGGTGCTTTTAGATTTCAATTGACCAAGGTTTTGGGATTAATTGTAGACGCAACGGTTCCTTTGGGCAACACGGATGCTAGAACGGCTTTGGGCATAGGTTTTGAAATTGATACAGGCGGGCATGTTTTTCAAGTGAATTTTACGAATGCTAGAGGTATATCGGAAACGGATTATATTCCTAATAATCAAGATACTTGGGGCGATGGAGATATACGGTTAGGATTTACTATTTCTAGAGTGTTTAACCTGTAATTCAGCAAACCCATACTTTTACTACATCGTAATCAAAGTTTTTTAATGTTTTGTTCGGCTGCGAAGCAGCCGAACAAAAAGGGGTAAGGGGAACGCAATTCTTGATTTTCCAACGGAAAACCAAGAATTGCGCTCCCTTAAAATCCCACGCCGAGTCGCCGCAGGCTACGAGGCGAAATATAAAATAACTTTGATTACGATGTATTTACGCAACCAAAATCATGAAGTATTTATATATTCTATTTTCTATATTTAGCATCCCTTTTTTAGTGGTTACTTCCGAAAAAGCAAGTGTTACAGCAGAAATGCCAGTAGCAGAAGTATTGAAAAAATTGGGCGATAAATCTATTACGCACCAACCGAATATGGGCTTAAAAGGAGTTTCCGCAGAAAATGGGAAAAAACTCTTTTTAGAAGGGATTTCTAAAAGTCCTAATGGCAAAAAATCCAGAAAACAAAGCAAGCATTTTGTTTGTACTTCTTGTCATAATATCGTTCAAGAAGATCCTAATTTGAGTGTGTCTGACCCACAAGCTAGATTGGAATACGCCAAAGAAAAAGGCATTCCTTTTTTACAAGGGACGACCATGTATGGAGCCGTCAATAGGACGAGTTTTTATAATGGCGATTACTATAAAAAATATGGCGATTTAGTCAATAAAGCGAGAAATGATATTCGAGAAGCGATTCAATTATGTGCAGTAGAATGTGCGCAAGGTAGACCACTCAAACATTGGGAAATAGAATCTGTTTTAGCCTACTTATGGACTTTGGAAATGAAAATGGAAGATTTAGATTTGACGGAGGCAGATTTTCAAAAAATTACGGCAGCAGTAGATAGTGATGCTAGCAAAGAAGCGACCATTTCCCTCCTAAAATCAAAATATTTACAAGGCTCTCCAGCTACTTTTATTGCGCCACCAGCAGATAGAAAAGTGGGCGAAGCAAATTTGACAGGCAATCCTGAAAATGGGCAACTCCTCTATGATTTAAGTTGTAAACATTGCCATGAGGATGAGCGTTATTCCTTTTTTAAATTAGATGATAGTGAATTATCTTTTGAGTATCTAGCAAAACATTTTGGCAAATATAGCCGCTATTCGACCTATCAAGTAAGTCGCTGGGGAACTTCTCCTGTGGCGGGCAAAAAAGCTTATATGCCGCAATATACAAAGGAACGAATGAGTGTACAGCAGTTGGAAGATTTGCGGGCTTATGTGCGGCAGGAGGCAGGGAAGTGAAATGATGAATTATAAATGATGAACGATGAATTGGAAGAATATCAAGTATATATTTCACCATTTACTCCAATTCATCGGAGGGATTTGTCAAAGAATTTTTTTTACTAAAATAAAAAAAAGTGCATATACTCCTTCAAAGCTACTCGCAATATCTTTAAAGCTTTCCCCATCTGATTTTCGACGGTCTTTATAGATATTTCTAATTTTGCTGCAATTTCTTTATAACTCAATTCTTCAAAACGACTTAGTCTAAACACTTCTTGGCAGCGAGGAGGCAAGGTTTTGATGGCAGCAGCAATTTTATCTTCTAATTCTTGGTGGAGTAATTGTTCTTCTACTGTATCCGTTGTGCCACCCAAATCACTTAGCTCCACATCTGCATCTTTTTGGAATTTTTTATTTTTTCTTAAATAATATAAGGCTTCATTGACTGCCATTCGGCGCAGGTAGGCTTTGAGTGAAGTTTGAATATTGATACTGGCTCGTTTTTCCCAAAATTTGAAGAAGGTATCTTGAGCTAAATCTTCTGCAAGGGCTTTATCTTTTAAAATCCGAAAGACGGTATTGCACAGGAAAGGGTAAAACTGGTAAAACAATTGTTTGACCGTTTCGGGGTTATCTGCTTTTAATAATTTTAATATTTCCTGTTCGTCCATCTCGGGCATAGTCGGCGCTAAATAAAACCAAAAGTTATTCGTAACTAGAGCGTCAGATAAATAATTGATAAAAATCCCTGCCTGCGGCAGGCAGGCGTTGCTAACTTAATCCGTTGCTAA
>CAZXYA010000053.1:0-26897 GCA_964644655.1 uncultured Saprospiraceae bacterium
CAATTATTGCTGAGATAAAGCCGTTGACAGCTAAAGATTTCAAAAACATAAAAAAAGATAAACAGTTTTCTTTTGATTGGGAAGAAGAAAAAAAATATGAAGTTTTTAAACTCATTTTGAAAGAAGAAAATGAAATTGTAGGATTAATAGCAATTATTGATATCCCTGAAGAACTAAGGTTATATATTCATTTACTGGAAATATCAAAAGATAATATAGGAAAAAACAAAAAAATAGAACGAATTGCAGGTTGTTTAATAGCTTATATTTGTCGGATTTCATTTTCAAAAGGTTATGGTGGTTTTGTATCTTTAGTTCCCAAAACAAAACTAATCAATCATTATCAAAAAGAATATGGATTTGCACAATTTGGAAGGCAATTAGCGGTACTAGGAGAAATTTCTAAAAATCTAACACTAAAATACCTTTAAATGAATAAGGATTTATATAAAGAACTTAGTAAAAAGTATTCTGACAAAGAAATCGCAGAATCTTTTGTTTTTCCTGATGAGTTAACAGGTCAAGAAAAATATGAAGCAGATAAAGAATTTAGACGACTGAGATTTGAACTATTAAAAAATCAGACCGAAGGAGAACGAGTTTTTTCAGAATTGATGAGGCTAAGAATTTTAATAGAAGATTATTTGAAAGGAGAACCATTCCATAAAACAAAAAACTTTGGTTCTTTTTTAAAAGAATATATTGATATTATTAGAAAAAGTAAAAAAGAATTTGCGCAAGATTTGAATATCCACTATACTCGACTGAGTAGAATTCTAAATAATAGAGAAGAGCCAAATATTGAGATTTGTTATCGTTTGGAACAACATTCAGGAGAACTGATTCCTGCCTTACTTTGGTGGAAGTTAATGATTAAAAAGCAAGAATACTTGATTCTACAGGATCATGAAACTCGAAAAATAGAAGCGGCTAAAGTGAAAAACGAATTTAAATTTAATCGAGCCTAAACTTTCGCTCGTCCAAATTCATCATTTATCGTTCATCGTTCATCATTATAAACCATGTTTTTAAAATTCTTCTACGGTCTAAGAACACACGGCATCAAAGTAAGTCTACACGAATACTTGACCTTAATGCAAGCATTAAAACAAGAATTTACAGACTATACTTTGGATGACTTTTATTATCTGTGTAAAACGATCATGGTTAAACAAGAGGTCCAATTAGACCGATTTGACCGAGTTTTTGGGCATTATTTTAAAGGGTTAGAATTAATTCCTGATGACTTTTTTGTATCGAAAATTCCTGAAGATTGGTTGAAAGGGGAATTGCGAAAAATTTTGTCGCAGGAAGAGATGGACGCCATTGAAAAAATGGGCGGTTTAGATGCTTTAATGCAGAAATTCCGAGACTTGATGGCTGAACAGCGAAAGCAACATCAAGGCGGTAATAAGTGGATTGGTACAGGTGGTTCTTCTGCTTTTGGTGCTTATGGTTTTAATCCAGAAGGCTTTAGAATTGGACAGGAGAAAAATCGAAACAATAAAGCGATTAAGGTTTGGGACAAACGAGAATTTAGAAATTTAGATGATAAAATTGAGTTGAATACCCGTAGCATCAAAATGATTTTGAAGCGTCTGCGGCATTTAACAAGAGAAGGATTGCCAACGGAGTTAGATATTGATGATACCATCAAAAATACCTCTAAGAATGCAGGATTACTAGACATCAAAATTGTACCATCAAAGAAGAATAGGGTAAAGGTTTTATTGTTAATGGATGTAGGAGGCACAATGGATGAACATATTGATACTTGCCAAAAAATATTCTCAGCAGCTAAGCATGAATTCAAACATTTAGAATTTTTCTACTTTCATAACTGTTTATATGAATCGGTTTGGAAAGATAATCGCCGTCGATTTTCTGAGCGCATGCCGACCTTAGAACTCATCAATAAATACAATAAGGATTATAAATTAATTTTTATTGGAGATGCCACGATGTCTCCTTACGAAATCTTCTATTCTGGTGGAAGTGTGGAGCATTATAATGATGAAGCAGGGATTAAATGGCTGAAGCGGATGAAAGACCATTTTTCTAGTATGATTTGGATTAATCCAACAGCGGAATACGAATGGAGTTTTTATGAAACGATTCCGATGTTGCGAGAGTTTTCGGGTAACCGCATGTTTCCGATGACTTTAGATGGCTTAACACAAGGGATGAAATGTTTGCGAAATCCCAAAAAGACCTATGATAATAATGCTTGGGATTTAGAAGATTTTAGGTGATATAAATTTGACAAATGAAAGTAAGAACCTGTCCAAACTGCAATTATAAATATCCCTTTACCTATCATTTGAGGAAATCATTTTTTCGGCTTTATGGTGCAAAATGGAACTGTTCAAGCTGTACTAAAATCTTAACTTTTGATGAGGATAGAAGGTTTATGGTAGGTTTGATTGGAATTATACCTATCTTTATTTTAAATCCTATTACTCAGGCTAGAAGTTTTACCGAACAATTCCCAATAGCATTTTGGTTGGCGCTTATCTTAACTGCAATTCCTTTTCTATTTTGGTTGATAATAATAACTAGTTTTGAAAATTATGTGCTTTCTTCGCCTGAAAAGTAATATTTTTTTTATCTAAGAGGAATAAATATAATTCAGTAATAGCAGTAATTTTTGTAATATCAATTTTTTATTTGATGCTCTAATAATGTCCAATTTTAGAACAATATTACCTCTTGAGAAAGCTACTTTTGATATTAATTATCAAAGCTCAACCCTTTGTATTGGCTCTTGTTTCACCCAAAATATTGGTGAGTTATTAATTGAAAATAAATTTCCTACCCTACTCAATCCTTTCGGAATTCTGTACAATCCAATTTCTATTAAAAACAGTTTAGCCATATTGCTTTCTAAAAAAGAGTATAAGGCGGACGATTTATTTTTTCACCAAGACTTATGGCGTAGTTTTGATCATCATGGTGCTTTTGCCTCTCCACATAAGCAGCAAGCTTTAATCTTAATTAATGAACAATTAGTAATAGCTAGGGCGTTCTTAAAGAAAACCAAACGACTCATTCTTACCTTTGGTTCGGCTAATGTTTTTATCAAAAAATCAACTGGAAAAGTAGTGGCGAACTGCCATAAATTGCCGAATAGTAATTTTGAAAAACGGCGGTTATCTGTTACAGAAATTACGGAAGCTCTTCTACCTGTTTTAAAACAATTAAGCGCGCAAAACCCAGAACTAGTAATTATTTTTACGGTAAGTCCTGTTCGGCATATTCGAGATGGTTTATTAGAAAATCAGCGAAGTAAAGCAACGTTATTATTGGCAATAGAAAATCTATCCAAAGAACTAGCTTTTACTCATTATTTTCCTGCCTATGAATTGGTGCTAGATGACTTAAGAGATTATCGCTTTTTTGGAAAAGATATGATTCACCCAAATGAGTTGGCTATCAATTATATTTGGCATCATTTCCAACAAATGTATTTTTCTACTGAAACAACGACTATTTTTAAACAAGTCAAGAAAATAGTACAAGCTAGTCAGCATCGACCACTTCATTTAGAAACGGCAACTCACCAACAATTTGTCCGAAAGCAATTAGAGAAAATTATGACTTTTTCCAAACAATATCCCTTTATAAATTTTGATATAGAACAAGAAAGATTTCAAACGCAATTAGTAGATTTATCCTAGTACATTTTAGTGAGGCTTACAAAATGTCTACATTTGTATATTGGTTCTTTCCCTAGCACTAACAGGTTGACTGAAGGTCAACCATCCAAATATTAAAAATCAGCAAGCGTGGACGAAAAACTATACTTCAAAACATTATCAGAACAGGTGTTAGCAGAAAAGAAAGCTGATTTTGAGGCTTACAAAAAATTGATAGCAGATTTACCATTAGCAGAACGGAAGGAGCAAGGCTTTACTTGGCATCCTTTGAATGTGGTAAAGTTTGGCTATACAATTGGTGAACGATCTTTTGTTATTGTTGAAAAGACTTCAGAGACAGATGCGCCAAGACAATTTCGCTCAGGAAAAACAGTTCGCTTATTTACCTTAACGCAAGGGGCTTATAAGCCAGAAAGAATTGGGGTTATCAATTACATCAAGGACAAAAAAATGAAAATTGTCCTAAATGCCAAAGATATTCCAGATTGGTTGAGCCAAGGTAATTTAGGGGTCGATATACAATTTGATGAGCGGACTTATTTAGAGATGGAAAAGGCAATTAAAATTGTTAGCAAGGCGAGTAGAGATAGGTTAGCAGAATTGAGAAATATTTTATTACAAAAAGTAGGCGCACGCTTCCTCAATGCACATTCGATTACTATTCCTACTTTAAACGACTCCCAAAACAAGGCAATTAACCAAGTATTAGCCGCACAAGATGTGGCAGTTATTCACGGTCCTCCTGGGACGGGAAAAACAACGACGGTTATTCAAGCCATTAAACAATTAATTAAAACGGAGAACACCGTATTGGTTTGTGCGCCTAGTAATGCAGCGGTCGATTTATTGACTGAAAGAGCAGCAACCCAAGGATTATCCGTTGTCCGATTAGGGAATATTTCTAGGGTGGATGAAGACATTATCAAACATACACTAGAAGCTCAATTAGCCGCTCATCCAGAAAGTAAAAATATTAAAAAAGTAAAGATTCAAGCGGCAGATGCCCGAAAAAAAGCAGGCAAATTCAAGCGGAAATTTGGTGGTAAAGAACGAGCAGAAAGACGGGATTTATACAATGAAGCTAGGGAATTAACGGCTTGGGCAAATCAACTAGAAGACCGCTTAATTGACCAGATTTTAGATGGAGCGCAAGTCATTACTTGTACTTTAGTGGGGGCAAGTCAAAGAGTATTGGCTAAAAGAAAATTTAGAACCGTTTTGATTGATGAAGCAGCACAAGCATTAGAACCTGCTTGTTGGATTCCGATTATCAAAGCCAGTAAAGTGGTTTTTGCAGGAGATCCATTTCAATTACCACCAACCGTTAAATCAACGACTTCTAAAAAAGCAGGCTTAAATATTACGCTAATTGAGAAGTGTCTACAGTTCCTACCTCAAATTAGTTTTCTCAATGTGCAATACCGAATGCACGAAGCGATTATGGGATTTTCTAACCAACAATTTTATGCCAACGAATTAGTAGCTGCTGAAAGTGTCAAGACCCATCAATTAGCACTCCCAGAAGGGCAACCTGTTACGTTTATAGATACGGCTGGCTGTGGATTTGAAGAAAAAATAAATCCAGAATTTAAAAGTCGTTATAATCCCGATGAATTTCAAATGCTTTGCGAGCATCTTTATTTATTAATAGATAGGTATCAAAAGCCAGAAATAGCCTTACCAAGTATTGGCATCATTTCTCCTTATAGAGAACAGGTCATTTATATGAAAAATCAAATTGCAGAAGATGAAAAATTGGCTACCTTACCACTTTCTGTCAATACCATTGATGCCTTTCAAGGACAAGAAAGAGATGTCATTTACATCTCCTTAGTTCGGTCGAATGGAAAAGGAGAAATTGGTTTTCTGAAAGACTATCGTAGAATGAACGTAGCGATGACTCGAGCTAGAAAAAAACTGGTCGTTTTAGGAGATAGTGCAACTATTGGAATGGATAAATTTTATGGTGCTTTCTTAGATTATTGTGATAAGGCAGGGGAGTATAAAACTGCTTGGGAGTATATGCAGTAGTTCAGTTATCAGTTGTCTGTTATCAGTTTGCCCAACAACCGATAACGGACAACTGACAACTGATTATGTTAAATATTGTCCGAATAATAGCAAAAGATTATTTTTTTTTGTATTTTGTTATTTCTTACCATCGCCTTAATAACACTCAACTAGACATTGTATATGAACAAAACTTGACACTATGAATCAATTTCATTGGACTTACTGGGATCATTTTGGACGACAACATATTGTCGGCATTCTACATGGCATCAAATCAGGACATTTAGTTATTCATTTAAATTCAAAGGTACTCATCATTGATTTTAACGTATTTAATGCGAAAAAATACTCCTTTTTAATTAATGAAGAAATTTGTGAATTACAGATTAAAGAAGGAGATAGCGGATTTAAATATGACCTTGGCGTAAATGAAGAACAAGCGGCAGAAAGGAAAGCATTAGAAAGAAAAGCAAATCGTAAATTTTTATATCAACAAATAGGGGCCGTTGCGTTGACCGCTTTATTGATTTTTAGTATTGCCTTAGTTGTCTATTATAATAAATGAATGTAATTTTTTCTCTCCATTATTTTAGAGGGTGAAAAAAAATCATAAATCATAGTTCATATATCTTACATCATAAATCTGTCTCGTAAAAACTAGATAGATGTAAGATGTATGATTTTTTGCTCACTCAAAAACTAGTAGAACTTTATTCCTAATGCTGGACAACTTTGCTCTACGCCCTAAGTAGTTAGTCATAATAATAATCCAGCAACTTTAATTTCTTCATTTTCTTCCAATAACAGAAGGGGTGATTTCCTCTAAATATTGACTAGAACGACCATATACATCGGAATAAAAATCATTTTGTTGTTTAGCCTGAACGATTCTTTTTAAACCATCTCCCACCTTATAATTTTCAGGAATTAAAGTAGCAGCGGGTGGAGTACTAGCGACTAATGTTTCTGCACCAGCAGTCATAGTCGTTGTTGTAGGCCTTCCACTTCCAAAATCAATATATTCGTCAAGAGACTCTGCCTGAGGCACAGTTGGTTCTTTTATTTTATCCATTACAAATAAAACTGGATGTCGGTTATCATATTGATACAGTTCATATTTTTCAATGGTATTAATCAATAGGCTTGCATAATTTTTTGCAGTAGCATAACCTGCTTTTTTCAAGCCTTTAGCCCAACCTTTATAATCTGTCTTCGCTAAATTAAATAAAAAATGGTATCTTTTATTGACTAATAAAAACTCCGAATGATCATAATAAGAATCGGCTGGATTATCATAAGTTCGAAAACAAGATTTTACTAATTTACCATTCACATAATCATCATCTTTATGGTAATATTTACCACCCGTCCAATTTCCTTTGCACTTAATACCAAAATGATTATTAGAATTTTTAGCTAAGCCACTCATTCCATACCTAGATTCAATAATGCCTTGAGCTAAAGTAATACTAGCAGGAATACCTGTCCGTTCCATTTCTTGTACCGCTATAGTACTGTATTGATCAACGTAATCTAAAATCAGTAAATCCGCATTATTATTAGTAAAAGAAGATAAGAAGAAAATAGCAATAATTGCTATAAAAGTTCGGAGGATGTTCATCATGGGTAGGTTTAAAAATGAATAAATAGAGACTGAGATAATCTCTTTTGAACGTTTCGTAATGAAACCTACCAACATCGAACTGGATATAGAATATCTAAGAGAAAGGGCGGGGTTGTATTGTAGATACTCGAATTTAGATTCGAGATAATCTAATCATTTTAGCTTGAATTTAAATAACGGGAAATCTAGATTTTCCGATTTATTATACAACCCCATCCTTTGAAGGTTCTCTTAGTATAAGATGGTCATGGCTTAATGACCAGTTTTTATAGTGTTAAATAGTCCGTGAGGGGGTAAACATTACAATAAAACTGTTATGTCATATTCACAAATTTTATCATACAAAATGAATGCCATTTTTTCTTAATATGTTTTTATTTGCATTTTTTCTAAGGCATCCATAAAAAAACGTCAATATATTATTGAAATTATTATGTGTTTGCTATAAAATTGCCTTCTAAACGGCATTTTTTTAAATACTTTTTTGGTTTGGACTGACTAAATGGATAAAAAATAGCGTTTTTATAAAAAATAAATCAATTTTTGTTCATCTTTTAAAAATTTAAGTGGTCTTTAAGTAAGATTCACTTTCTCGAAAATTAATTTTATCACTCAAGAAAATCAAGTTTTACTTATTAAAATCATTCGACACGTTTCCAATAAGAAAACCTTGAAATTCCTATTATACTATACATCATGAAAAAATTCACTTCTTGGATAGGCTTGCTATCCTTTCTAGCCATTTCTACAACTATTTTCGCAGACACAAAATCTCTATCTCCTTTTGATGAAATCATTCTTTCAGGTAATGTTAGCGCGCTTTTAATAGCAGGTGAAGAAGAAAGTATAGATATCAAAAATGATGCAGATCGTCTAGATTTTTATGTGGAAGGAAAATCATTAAAAGTAAAAGCGACCGACTTAGTAAAATATAATAAAACCCCAACGATAAAGGTCATTATTACTTACAAAAAATTAAGAGGAATAAGGGCAAGAGCTGGCGCTTCTGCTTATACCGAACAAGCTATTAAAGGAGATCAATTAGCATTAAAATTTTCAAGCGGTGCATCAGGAGAATTAGAAGTAGCTCAAAGTTCTATAGATATAACCGTATCGGAGGGAAGTGATTTGGAAGTGCGAGGCGAAACTGATTGGCAAGAAATAAAAGTAGCAACGGGAGGTTCCTTATCTGCCTATAAATTGAAGGCCGCTAATACCATTGTAAAAACAAATACTGGAGGAAGTGCGGAAGTTATGACCACCAAAAGTATAGATGCTAGAGCCAGTACTGGAGGGAATATTACCTATAAAGGAGATCCTAAAAAAGTACAACGAAAAGATGGGCTTTCGGGAACAATTAGGAGTTGGTAACTCAAGGAAGAAATCCCTTTTTAAAAAGGAAAACCTTTGCTAAAATTAGTTTTAGCAAAGGTTTTTTTATTAGGGTAATGGTATAAAAAAAGTCGGAGCAAATAACTCCGACTCGAAATAAACACCTAAAACCCTATTAACTAATCTTATATATTTTTAAAGCCCTTTTTTAAAGGCATTTTTTATTCTTTAAATGGTTGTAATAAAACAATTATTTATCAAATTTAGTTTCCAAGCAGTACTTTTATACATCAAACTGTTTTCGTCAATACCATTATACTTATTTATATATCAATTGCTATTCCATTACAATTCTTCCGACTTTTTGTTATAGTTTAATGAAAAATAATGCCATTTTGGCATTTTTAAAAACAAATTAATGCCATTTTGGCAAAATACAGTTATTTATCTAATTTTGGAAAATGATCCAGTATATTTTATTTCCTTTTATTAAGCGAATCCCTAAGACTTTTATATACTTTTGTACCTTGCAGTATTGATTATGGAATCAATTAAAATGAAAATGCAAATTAAAATTAAAAACATCCTGGCAATCAGCAGTTTATAATTTCAAATTTGTAAATTTATTTTTTTAGCATTCCTATTATTTTTTCAGAAGAAAATTGCTATAAAGTAAACTATGTATCCAGATTTATCCTACCTATTACATGACCTTTTTGGGACAGATGTTGACAATGGTTTTTCTATAGTCAAAACCTTTGGCTTATTATTAGCTATTGCCATTTTAACAAGTGCTTATTTCCTAAATTTAGAATTAAAACGAAAAGAGCAAGAAGGTTTGCTGGGTTCGACTTTGGTAAAAACAGTCGTTGGAGAACCTGCTGCTATGAGTGAATTAATCCTCAATGCTATTTTTGGTTTTTTATTGGGGTTTAAAGTGGTACATATCGCTTTGAATTTTAAAGAATTTCAAGCAGATGCTCCTGGGTTTTTGTTTTCTTCCAAGGGAAATATTTTAGCAGGCATTATTGGTGCGATTGCTTTAGCAGGCATTAAATATTGGGAAAAAGAGAAACAACGATTACCTAAACCTAAAATAGTAGAAAGCATTGTTCGTCCTAGTGATAGAATTGGAGACATTACTTTAATCGCCGCTTTTACTGGTATTCTAGGCGCCAAATTTTTTGCCATCTTTGAAGACTTAAGTAATTTAACGATGGATAATTTTTTTCATGCACTTTTCTCTGGCGGTGGTTTAGCAATTTATGGTGGATTGATTGGCGGATTTATCGGTGTGGTTTGGTATTTAAGAAAACATAAAATTAATGTTTCTCATGTAGCAGATGCGGTTGCACCTGCCTTAATTATTGGGTATGGCGTCGGTCGAATTGGTTGTCAGTTATCTGGTGACGGAGATTGGGGAATTGTTAATGAATTAGCACAACCTTCTTGGTGGTTTTTACCAGATTGGCTTTGGGCTTATGATTACCCACAAAATGTACTAAATAATGGGACTCCTATTGAAGGCTGTGAAGGAAATTACTGTAGAGCATTGACCAAGGCAGTTTTCCCAACACCTGTCTATGAGATGGTCATGGCTTTTGCAATCGCTGGTATTTTATGGGCATTGCGTAAGCGCTTACCAGTTCCGGGTATGTTATTCTGCGTTTACTTAATTTTAAATGGCTTTGAGCGATTTTGGATAGAAAAAATTAGGGTCAATGCCGAATATGATATTTTTGGTTATCATCCAACTCAAGCAGAAATTATAGCCGTTTTATTATTTTTGATAGGAAGTGTGGGCTATTTTGTTTTGCGAAAACGAGGAGAAGCTTTGGTTAATTAACACTTAAAATAGTATCACTTTACAAGGTCAACCAAAAATTATTAATTCCTTCTCCTTGTACTATCTTCAATTTATCCAAATTTAATAATTCTAGCAACCCTAAAAAAGTAACGATGGCGTGTACCCTATTTTCGCATTCGCCAAAGATGCTTTTAAAACCAGTCTTGACACCTTTTTTTATCTTGGATAAAATAAATTGCTGTTGTCCTTGAATGGTATAATTATAATCGACTACGGTATGGACTTTTTTCCTGCGGTGTTCATCTTCATAACGTTCCATCACTTTTTCAAAGGTCTTTAAAATTTTGAAAAGCGATAGTGATTCTAACTCTACATCTACCAATGCTTTTTGAGCGATGACTTTTAGTTCTTTAGAAATATTCCCTCTATCTTCTTGTTTAGATCGTTTTTCTTCCATCTCTCGCATTTCGTCCAAAACAGACTTATAGCGTTTGTACTCTAATAATCGTTGAACTAATTCCTCTCTCGGATCTATTTCATTGCCTTCTTCATCTATTGGTTTTCTAGGAATTAACAATTTTGCTTTAATCCGCATTAAGGTAGCTGCCACTAGAATAAACTCACTTGCCAAATCAATATTCAACGCTTCCATTTGCCGAATATAAGCCAAGAAATCATCGGTAATCTTAGAGATTGGAATATTATAAATATCCAATTCATCTCTTTCGATAAAGAAAAGTAAAAGGTCAAATGGACCTTCAAACTGATCGAGTTTAATAGTATAAGTAGTAGCTGTTGCCATTATGTAGTTTTCTAATATAAGAGGTCAGCAGTCAGACCACTTCGTTGTCAGCAAACAGATTCAGATAGGTCATGCTATCTAAAATCTCGCTTCTGACAGTTATCGAAGATAATGATCTTACTGCTGGCTTCTCTTCTTATCCTAGTAATTTTTTTACAATTCCAGAAATGGTTTTTCCATCGGCTTTTCCTCCCAATTGCTTAGAAGCCATTCCCATAACCTTTCCCATATCCCTCATAGAGGAAGCACCAGTTTGGGCAATAATGGCTTGTAATACGCCCGTTAATTCTGCTTCTCCCATTTGCTGTGGTAAATATTTTTCAATGATGGCTATTTCTTCTTTTTCCGTCGCTGCTAATTCTGGTCTACCCTGTGTTTCATAGATGTTCAAGGAATCTTTTCGTTGCTTCACCATTTTTTGCAACATTTTGATTTCTCCCGCTTCGTCTAATTCTTTTCCGCTTCCATCTGTTTTAGCTAATATAATTTGCGACTTAATCGCTCGAATACCTCTTAAAGCAACTTTGTCTTTTGCTTTCATCGCCGCTTTTAAATCTGTAATAATTTTCGCTTCTAAACTCATTTTAAAAGTAGTTTTTAATTTTTACAAAGTTAATGAAAATGATTGATTGCCGAGTGTTTTTAATTATCTAATTCCTTTCTATGTGCTTCTACCCACTTCGTCACCTGAATAAAATCTTCTAGTGATAATTGTTCTGGTCGCTGAGTAAAAAATGGATTGCTCAGAAAGTCTCGATCTTTAGAAAAGGACTTCATTGTATTGCGTAACATCTTTCGGCGTTGACTAAAGGTAGATTTAACGATGGTTTTAAATAGTTTTGCATCACATCCCAATTCAAATCCATCTCGACGAGTCAATCGGATTACTGCTGATTGAACCTTTGGTGGTGGATTAAAGTTCCTTCTATCTACATCAAATAATAATTCCCCGCTGTAATGTGCTTGTATTAGTACACTAATCACGCCATAAGTTTTACTACCCGGAGGCGCAATGACTCTATCCGCTACTTCTTTCTGAAACATACCCACCATCTCTGGAATTTGAGCTTTATACTCCAACATTTTAAATAAAATCTGGCTGGAAATATTATAGGGGAAGTTACCAATTAAACCAAAAGATTCTTTCTTAAAAAAAGTATCTAGCGGCACTTTTAAAAAATCTTCTTGAATAATCTGTCCTGCTAATGCTGGATAATGCTTTTTCAAATGAAAAACCATATCTCTATCTGCTTCCACGACAACCAATTCAAAATCTTGTGGAATCAAGTATTTGGTCAACATCCCTTGACCGGGACCAACCTCCAATACTTTTTTATAGGTATCCGTCAATTGCAAACTATTCGCAATACGCTCTGAAAGGTCTTCATTTGTCAAAAAATGTTGACCATAAGATTTTTTAGCTCTCAATCGTTTAGTTTAGTAGCGTAGGGCTTTGAGCAGAGGGCGTAGGTATTACTCAAGCTACGCCCTCTACTTAAAGCCCTTAGCTAAAATGATTAAATACCTGTTTAGCAGAAACAAATCGTTCAAATTTCCTTTAAACAACAAGGCAAAGATACGAATATAGTAGCTTTCCCTTTTTTTCCATGAACAACCATACAAACTACACACAACATGAGTTTTAGCATCCACAGAATTGAGCAGCCACAAGCAACCGATAATTTATTAATCCTTGCAAATACAGCAGATTTGTTATGGGTAGGAAAATATTTGACAACAGCAGAACAAGCTTATTTAATGCATGCCGCCGAACAGGGAATTAATTATATCTTTTTTCCAAAAGAGACGCAAGGCATTTTAGTGCATTTCATTGGATTGATGGATAATGCAATTGATCAGAAAGAAGCCAATCGTCGAGCAGGAAATGAAATTATTACAGCAATTACGCATTATAAAATTGAGGCAATTACCATTTTAAATAAAAGTGGCAAAAAACATTTGGCAGAATATGTAGAAGGCATGGTTTTAGGCGGCTACCAATTCACCAAATATTTAAGTGGCCAAGATGACACTATCAGAGGTGCTCAAACGATTAATTTACCTGCCACAGAAATATCCCCACTTGCTTTAGAACAATTAGAGGCTATTTTATACGCCACCTATAAAGCCAGAGATTTGGTCAATGAACCACAGTCTTATTTAACGGCAGTAAAATTAGGAGAAGAGATTGAAGCGCTCGGAGAACAATATGGTTTCCAAGTAGAAACATTGAATAAAGCAAAGATTCAATCCTTAAAAATGGGTGGTCTTTTAGCGGTAAATAAAGGCAGTTTTGCCCCACCAAGATTTTCTGTTTTAGAATTCAAACATCCACAAGCGAAAAATACAAAACCCATTGTATTGGTTGGCAAAGGCGTTGTTTTTGATACGGGTGGCATCAACCTAAAACCCACCCAAGGTTCGCTAGATATGATGAAATGTGATATGGCAGGTGCAGCAACCGTAATTGGCGCAATGGTCGCTGTAGCCAAAGCAGCATTACCAATTCATTTGGTCGCCTTAGTGCCTGCTACGGATAATCGTTTGGGGAATGATGCCTATCTGCCAGGGGATGTGATAACGATGTATGATGGCACAACGGTAGAGGTGTTAAACACAGATGCAGAAGGTCGTTTAATTTTGGCAGATGCTTTGCATTATGCTAAAAAATATGACCCTGAATTGGTATTAGATTTTGCGACGTTAACAGGGGCAGCGGTTCGCTCACTCGGACAACACGCTATTTGTTATATGGGAACAGCGGATAAAATCGTCAAAGACAATCTTGAAAATAGTGGAGAACAAGTTTATGAAAGATTGGTCGAATTTCCACTTTGGAAAGAATATGGCAATGCCCTAAAATCAAATGTGGCTGACTTAAAAAATATCGGTGGTCCAATGGCTGGACAGATTACCGCTGGTAAGTTTTTACAACATTTTACGGATTATCCTTGGTTACACTTTGATATTGCTGGGCCTGCTTTTTTGCGGGCTGCAGATAGTTATCGGACGAAGGAAGGAACTGGGGTTGGGGTTCGGTTGCTTTTTGATTTTTTGAGGGGGTATTAATCCACCAAAAACAAAGCATTCCCCATCACAAAAGCCCCCTGTTCCCAAAAAGCCCGATACAAAGGATTATCCACCAAGTAAACCACATTTCCTCTACCCATAGACTGTGCCGCTAAAACCACCGATTCTTCGACTTGTGTCATTGCTTTTGAACCTACAAAACCAACCGACATAGGCGATTGATCAATATACCCAACATTCCATAAATCTTCGCTGATTTCGTAATTTCGATTTGTTGTTTTTAAGGTAAAATAATAATCAGGTAAGCCATAAGCCAATGGATGAGTATTATCCACTTTTGTTTTAAAAATAGCACCAGGAATAAAACTTTTAATAAATTCTCTTTCTTGGTCGGCATATTTTTTTACTTTGGCAACTACCGTATCTGCTTTTTTGGTATCGGGACTTTTGCTTTTAATCTTAAATCCTGTTTCGCCTGCTATACTACGAATAGCACTCCCCATCGCAATTAATTTACCACCGCCTTTTACCCAATCTCCTAGTTTATCAGGAATGCTAGAATAACGACCGTCTGTTAAAATTACGGTATTAAAATCCGCTAAGTTTGCACTATTTAATTGGTCACTTTTAATTGCTACAAAAGGATATTGAATGGTATTTTCAAAATAATGCCATACCTGTCCATAAGAATTAGTACTCACTCTATCTCCATAAATCAACAATACTTTTGGTGCATCCAACAAATTCATTTTCCCAGAACCAAAATCTGCTCCACTTTGAGAAAAACCCGTTGTTGTAGTCGTTAATTTTCGTTGGAATTCATAAGCGGTTGCTTGGACTGCTTGATTAAATCCACCTGAAACAAATTTATTATCTGCTCGGTTGACTAGTAGAGTCCCTGATGGGTATTTCTCGCCATTCATGGTAAAAGGATTACTGGCACAACGTACTCTTACCCCTTTTTTCATTAAAGCCCCCAAAAAGGCAGCATCCTTCAAAGATTCCCATTTAAAAATATAACTGTATGGATTATCATCTATCATTTGCGGCATTGGTGTGGCAAAATCATACGAAGCATCTGCTTGTATTTTTTGCGTAGACGCATAAGCTTTTAAACCATGCGCATAAGGTAAAGACCAAGCAGTAATATCATAGGTAATAGAATCTTCTACAAACGTTTCTGGTTCGAATAATACTTGGGTTAAAACGGACATTGGTTGATGCGCACTAATTACTAAATCATTATTGCTTAAACGAATTTCTGTATCTTGTCCTGTTACATAATCAAAGGCTTTTACTCTTTGCCCTTTGGTACTTCTTCCATATTGAATTTGGTGTAAATCCAATAATGCCGTCATCCGCTTAATTTTATCCAAGGAATTACTACCTGAAATAACAAAAGTGGTATATTTTCCTGCTGGCTTTTTAGCTGTATTTTGAAAATAATCGGTAAAATTATCCGCTATTCTTTTCGCATTGGTCGAACTCATTTCAATGGTCGATAGAGCTGTTGTTGTGTGGTGATTGATTCGATCAATTAATCTTAATGTATCCCCATTGGCTAAATCAATGCCTTTTCCTGCCCGCCCATGTCCTGCTTGCTCATAAGTCATGCCAATTGAGCCATTAAAAGTTGGATAAGTATCGCCATAACTTGGGTATAATAAATCGAAGCGTTCTTTCGTAAAATACATCCAACCTTCCTGATCAAAGTATTTAGCATTATTCTTGCCTATTTCCGTCTGAAAATCTTTCTGAAAATCCGTAATATATTCATGGAAAGGTGCTGCCGCTGGTGCAAAATAATAAGGGCTATTATGCCCTTGTTCATGGAAATCTACATGAATATGCGGCATCCATTGGCGATAATAAGGAAGTCTTTGCTGACTTTCTACCTGCGTTGCCCAAGCCCAATCTCTATTCAAATCAAATTGATAATGATTCACCCGACCTCCTGGCCAAGGTTCTTGATGTTCTCTTGAAATTGGATTGGTAGTTAATATTTTATTAGACACATTTCTATTCCAATCCGTATATCGAGAATAGCCATCTGGATTGACTGTTGGATCAATAATCACTACTGTATTTTCTAGCCATTTAGCAGCATCAGCATTTGTTCCATTGGTTAATTCATACAAAGTTTTAACCGCCGCATTAGGCGAACTAGCCTCATTGCCATGTACTGCAAAACTTAACCAAACGATCGCTTGATTGTCATCAGTTGCGTTTCCTTCCATCAATCCTGTTCGCTTTAAGTTATTAGTTCGAATTGCCTCTAAATTGGCAATGTTCTTTTCAGAAGATATAAAAACTAAAACTAATGGACGATTCTGATTAGTTCTACCATATTCTACAAATTTCACTTGCGTACTATTAGCAGCTACATGCTCAAAATAATCGACAATTAAGTGATGTGGATAAAAGTTGCTGCCTAATTTTTCTTGAAAAAAATCGTCTGGAGATTGAATCTGGCTAAAAGCGCAAATAGATATAATTAAGGAGAATAAAAAGGTAAGGAAAAATTTCATATCTATTAATATGGTCCAGACACTAGTCTGAAAAATGGTTAGGAATAATGGGCAACTGCCTATGTGCGCTACAAAATTAAGATAAATAATGATGTTTATCTAAAAATTAAAAATCCATTAGAAAAAAATTAAACTATCTAAACACCTTTTTCTTAGATTTGTTAATCTAAGTTAATAATGAAATATCAATATATTCGCCAAACGATAATGTTGAAATATTAATCACCATAAAAATAAGGACTATGGCATTAATGAAATTTTTTAAGACGCCAAAAAATCAAAAGTTTGATTACAAGCCTAGGTATTGGGACCCTAAAAAAGAAGCCTTAGAAGAACGAATGAGTAAGTATAAAGAAGAAAATAAAGGGGATGCTAAGGCTGTTAAAAACCGACTACGTAAAGGCTTTAAAGGAAAAGGAGCAAGTGTAGATTTTAGGAAGACACGAGCCATTCGCACCAAAGAATTAAAACGGTCTAATCGAGTCTTATTTATTACAGTTATAGTCTTAGCTTTATTATCTTATGTCTTATTTGAAATATACTTGACAGAAATTGTTGATATGTTAGAGTAAAGAACAGCAATAGCCGTTGTTTACTGAGATTATTATTTTTACTTTTGAGAAATTAAGGATTTAAGTTAGATTGAGCGTGTTTTTTGGTTAACAACAAACATTTTTCAAGGACTTAATTTTTCAAGCATTAGTAAAAAAAATAACATTTTATGGCTGATGTGATTCAGCTTCTACCAGATTCTATTGCCAACCAAATTGCTGCGGGAGAAGTTATTCAACGCCCAGCCTCGATGGTCAAAGAATTATTGGAGAATGCCATTGATGCGGGGAGTACAAGTATCAAGCTAATTGTCAAAGAAGCTGGAAAAACACTTGTACAAGTAATTGATAATGGTTGTGGCATGTCCGAGACAGATGCCCGAATGTGTTTTGAACGACACGCCACTTCTAAAATCAGAGAATCCAAAGATTTATTTGCCATTCGAACGATGGGGTTTCGAGGAGAAGCCTTAGCTTCTATTGCTGCCATTGCCCAAGTGGAAATGCGAACTCGGCGACAAATTGACGAATTGGGGACAAAGATTGTAATTGAAGGTTCTGATTTAAAAACACAGGAAGCCTGCCAATGTACTACTGGAACAAATCTCTCCATCAAAAATTTGTTTTATAATGTGCCTGTTAGACGTCGGTTTTTAAAATCTAACACCGTTGAAATGCGTCATATTATGGACGAGTTTCAACGAATTGCAATTGCCAATCCAGAT
This sequence comes from uncultured Saprospiraceae bacterium, assembly GCA_964644655.1. Taxonomy (GTDB): domain Bacteria; phylum Bacteroidota; class Bacteroidia; order Chitinophagales; family Saprospiraceae; genus JAFMDF01. The sequence continues at coordinate 18,069 of CAZXYA010000053.1, forward strand.
ATTTTCTTTTCGCTTCATCATAATAATTCAGAAGTTTTTCATTTACCTGCTGGCAATTTACGTCAGCGATTGGTGGGTATTTGGGGAACCAATGCGAACAAGAAATTGGTACCAGTTACAGAGGAGACAGATGTATTAAAAATATATGGATATATCGGAAAACCACAATTTTCCAAACGAACGAGAGGAGAACAGTTATTTTTTGTCAATAATCGCTTTATCAAGAGTGGTTATTTGAACCATGCGGTGATGGCGGCATACGAAGATTTATTACAAAAAGATACCTATCCACTCTATGCCATTTTTATCGAAATGGATCCAGATAGAATTGATATAAATGTGCATCCAACCAAGCAAGAAATAAAATTTGATGATGAACGATTGGTTTATAATTATTTAAAAGTAGCGATTCGGCATGCTTTAGGGCAAAATAGCATTACCCCCATGCTAGATTTTGACCGAGAAGTTGGACTATATCAACCAACTCTGGCTTCTTCTTCTGGGAGTCGAGGTAATCAAAATCAGGCTACTACTAATCAAGGAGCTGCTACTAATAATTATCCCCCTACCCCTTCGTCGGGTTCAGGAGATAATAGAGATGCCAATAATTTAAAAAATTGGCGAAAATTATATGATGGCATAGAGATGTTTGATGAAGATGGAGAAGGAGCAGAAAATGAAGAAGAAGGAATGCCATCAGAAGCCATTACGATTGAAAGTGCTTGGTCGTCGAATGCTCCTGAGTTAGACGATTCAGGGAAAAGTTTTTCTAGCAACCAAAAAACACCCTATCAAATTCATGCTCGTTACATTGTTAGTCATATTAAATCAGGCTATATCTTAATTGACCAACAAGCAGCCCATGAACGTATTTTGTATGAGCAATATTTATTTATGCTCAAAGATCAACAAGCGCCCACCCAGAAAGAATTGTTTCCGAAGCCTGTTCAAGTATCTCCCTTACAGGCACCTATGCTGCGAGAAATTTTGCCACAGATTAATTTATTGGGAATAGATATTCAAGAGATAGAGCAGGAGCAATTTGTCATTCATGGCATGCCTGCTGATTGGAGAGGCACAACAGATGAACAAAAATTAGTAGAAACTTTATTGAAACAATACGAATCAAATATTGATTTAGATTTGGGAATAGACGAAAAAATTGCCCGGTCTATGGCTCGAAGTGCCGCTATCAAAAAGGGGCAATCTTTGACCATTCCTGAAATGCAAGAATTGATTGACCAGCTTTTTGCCTGCGAAACTCCATTTAAAAACCCATTTGGTCGAAATTGTTTTATCACCTATGAACTAGATGAACTAGATAATTTGTTTTCTAGTTAAAATTTTTTAAAATTCAATTTTCAATTTTCAATTTAGAATTTAAAATTTTCAAAAGGTGGCAAGAATATAGCCAATTAAAACCTTTCCTATTCTATTATCTATAGTATTTACGCCTATATTTTTGAAAATTGAAAATTTTAAATTGAAAATTACCACTCATGTTTAGACTTACCGATGTTGTTAAACATTTATTGATAATCAATATACTTGTCTTTTTTGCAGACCAAATTGTCGGTTTAGATTTTTTGGCACTTTACTATCCAGCCTCTCCGAATTTTCAGCCTTTTCAAGTAGTGACTCATTTTTTCATGCATGGAGATTTGACACATTTACTTTTCAACATGTTTAGTTTATTTATGTTTGGTCGTTTTCTGGAGGAACTTTGGGGTCCGAAACGATTTTTATTATTCTATATTTTTTGTGCTTTAGGTGGCGCTTTTTTACATACTGCTGCCAATTTTTACGAAATATATTCTTTAGAACAAGCAGTAATGGCATTTCAAGCAGCGCCTTCTCATAGTGCTTATTTTGATTTTTTTAACAGCCATGAACAAATTAAGCAAATCATGACTTCCTATGGAACAGATAGATATATAGAAATTGCCCAAGGCTTAAAAAATAATTTACCAGAAGCCACACAAGCAAGTACCGCTTTTATTCAGAATTTGGCCCAAGGATATAACCAAGGCATTGCTTCGATTCCAATGGTCGGTGCATCAGGAGCTATTTTTGGTCTATTATTAGGTTTTGGTTTAATGTTTCCAGAAATGGAATTTTTTCCTATTCCATTTAAAGCAAAAATATTTGTCCCTATCTTGATGATTATTGAATTAGGCTTAGGCATAAATGCAACTGCTGGTGATAATATTGCCCATTTTGCCCATATCGGTGGTGCATTATTTGGGATGATACTATTATTGCTTTGGCGTAAAACGGGGAATTTAGGGTAAAAAGCAACAACTAAAAACCGTAAAAATCGTTTACTTTATAAATAAAAGTAGGAGTTATTGGTACACCTTCGTCGAATATAGTTGAATAAAAAAGTGGAAGTGCTTATTTTTGACACCTAAATAATAATCGGTTGAATATTTAGAGAAATCCCAAAAATCGAAAACTAATAATTCGCAATCGAAAAAACGGACTCAGCAATGTTAGATTCAATATGGAAAGATGTTAAGAAGGAATTCTCTTATGGGAATATGGTCACGCGTATCATCTTTGTCAATATCGGTGTTTTTCTTTTTGTGTATTTAGTAAAACTAATACTAAGAATAGTACATGGTGGAGATCCTTCTTTTGATCCTGCTTTTGATAACTTTTCTAATTTTCTTTCCCTTTCAGGTAATTTATTTTTCGACTTAACACATCCTTGGGTCTTTTTTACCCATATGTTTTTGCATTTTGGCTTTTTCCATATCTTATGGAATATGCTTTTCCTATATTGGTTTGGTCGAATTGTTGGTGATTTTATTGGGAATCAACGAGTGTTGCCTTTATATCTTTTGGGTGGACTAGCAGGTGCTTTAGCTTACGTGATTTTTGCTAATGTAGCTTATGAAGGACAAAATTTTGCATATGGCGCATCAGGTGCAGTCAATGCGATTGTAGTAGCTGCTGCTGTTATTTCTCCGGATTACAATATTCGACTGCTCTTTTTTGGAGATGTTAAGTTAAAATTTATTGCAGCAATAGTTGTTTTATCTAGTCTGATAGGTGTAGCAAACTTAGATAATACAGGCGGTAATATTGCTCATTTAGGAGGTGCGCTATTTGGTTGGTTTTTCATATTAAAATTAAGAGAAGGGACTGATTTATCTATTGGTGTAAATCGGATTTTTGATAAAATAGTCAATTTATATAAAGGCGTTCCTGAGATGGCAAAAACCAAATCAAGAAAAGGACCAAGAATGGCTTATAAAAACCCGAATAAAAAACAAGCTAAGGGAAATGCCGCTTCAGATGTAGTAGATTTATCTCATCAAGAAAAAATTGATGCTATTTTAGAAAAAATAAAAAAATCTGGTTATGAAAGCTTGACTGCGGTAGAAAAAGAATATTTATTCAACGCCAGTAAAAAATAATCACCCCTTAAAACTTTACTTCTCAGCGTATGGAAAAGACGTTGCGCTGGCTTAATCTGCTACTCATATCACTCACGCTACTTTGTTACTTGTCTCCGTTTGTTGACCCATCTTCCTTTTGGTTTTTCTCTCTTTTAGGCATGAGCTACCCTTGGTTATTGCTCTTTAATATGCTTTTTATATTATGGTGGATTTGGTTGAGGAAATGGTATTTTTTATTTTCTATTGGGGCTATTGTAGTTGGTTGGAACCACTTTCAAAGTTTTATAGGATTGAATACAGCTTTACCTCAACAAAAAGAGGAAGTGACCGTCATGACGATGAATAGTATGGTTTATCGAAAATTAAAAGGAACAACTAAAAAGAAATTTGATCAAACTTTAGCTGCTCATAATCCAGATATTATCCTACTGCAAGAAGCCTATGCTCGAAAAAGTCCAATCAATAGAAAGAAATATCCCTATACTTATCAACCGAAAGATAAATTACTAGGTATTTATTCTAAATATCCTTTTGATAATAAAGGGAGTATGAAAATAGGGAATCAAGCCAATGGTTGTTTATTTGTAGACCTCACTATTAATAAGCAAAAAATTAGGGTGTACAACATTCATTTACAATCGAATAAGGTGGCTCAAGATGCTTCTAAATTGAGACAAGAAGGAGACTTACAGGAAAAAGAGACTTGGACGGGTATTCGAACCATGTTGGGAAAAGTAAAACGTTCGGCTATTGTTCGTTCCGAACAAGCAAAGATGATTATTGCGCATTTGAAAAAAAGTAAATATCCAGTTATCGCAGGAGGGGATTTCAATGACACTCCATTATCTTATACTTATCAATTATTTTCCCAAACACTTAATGATGGATTTAAGGAACGAGCAATAGGCACAGGTACGACTTATAATGGGTCGATTCCAGTACTGAGAATAGATTATATTTGGACAGATAGACAATTTCAAGTCAATAGCCATCAAATTATAAAAGAGAACTTTTCTGACCATTATCCAGTTATTAGTAGAATTCAGTTAAGATAGTAGCCCAGCAAGTTGCTCCAAAATTTCTGATTTGCTAAATTTTGAGAATTTAGTAAATCTCTAAATAATTGATTTTAAATTTACTAAATCTTTGAGGTTTAGCAAATTGCCCTTAGTTACCTTGAAACAATAAAGTATTTTTAGTCGTCTATAAAAGGTTTAAATTTGCACTTTTTAATTGATACGAAAATAAAGTAATGAGCTAAATCATATACGCTCATTTTTTCAAAAGTACTAACTCATAATTACTCATCTAATTAATCATCAAAATGTCTGCTCAACTTACCGTTCACAACAGTTTAACGAGACAAAAAGAAGTTTTTAATCCTATTAATGAAGGTCGCATCGGTATGTATGTTTGTGGCCCAACTGTTTATAGTGATGTGCATTTAGGGAACTGTCGAACTTTCGTGAGTTTTGATGTGATTTATCGGTATTTATTACACCTAGGGTATAAGGTTCGATATGTAAGAAATATTACTGATGTTGGCCATTTGGAAGGAGATGTGGATACGGGTGCAGAAGATAAGATTGCTAAAAAAGCACGAATTGAACAGATTGAGCCAATGGAAGTGGTGCAAAAGTACATGAATGGTTTCCATGATATGATGGCGGTATTCAATACGCTAAAACCAAGTATCGAACCTCGCGCTACAGGGCATATAGTAGAGCAAATCGAGATGGTCCAGCAAATCATTGACAATGGCTATGCCTATGAAAAAAATGGTTCTGTTTATTTTGATACGATTAAATTAGCCAAAGAGGGCGACCGTTATGGTAAACTATCTGGTCGGATTATAGAAGATTTATTAGTAGAAACTAGGGACTTGAAAAATCAGAATGAAAAAAATCATCCTTCTGATTTTGCGATTTGGATCAAGGCTGCACCAGAGCATCTAATGCGTTGGAATTCTCCTTGGTCTGTTGGTTTCCCCGGTTGGCACTTAGAGTGTTCAGCGATGAGTACCAAATATTTAGGGACTAATTTTGATATTCATGGTGGTGGAAATGATTTAAAATTCCCACATCACGAAAATGAAATTGCACAAAATTATGGCTCTTGTAATTGCCAGCCAGCAAACTATTGGTTGCATACCAATATGTTGTTGATGAATGGCAAGAAGATGTCTAAAAGTGTAGATCCAGAAACAGGCATTTCTAATTCTATTGCACCAGGCGAATTATTCACAGGTGATAATCCAAATATTTCTAAAGGCTATAACCCAATGGTTGTGCGTTTCTTTATGTTACAATCGCATTATAGAAGCACACTAGATTTAACAGATGCGGCTTTAACGGCTGCTGAAAAAGGCTATCGTCGATTGATGGATGCTCATAAAATATTGCAAGACTTAAGTCATCCAGGAAAAGGTAGTACAGGAGCATTAGATAAAGAAATTAAGGAATTAATTCAATTAGCTTATGCAGATATGAGCGACGATTTTAGTGCGCCTAAAGCATTAGCTCGTTTGTTTGAATTGGTGACTAAAGTAAATGGTTTGAAGGCAGGTCATTTGGCTTTTGATCAAATTACAGCAGAAACGTTGGACCAATTAAAAGCTACTTTTACTACCTTCATTTTTGATATTTTTGGCTTATTAGATGATACGGTAGCAGGAGGCGGTGACGGAGAATATGAGACTTTAGACGGCTTAATGCAGATGGTGATTAAAATTCGCCAAAGCGCCCGTCAAAACAAAGATTGGGGAACAGCAGATACGATTCGAGATACCTTAAAAGCTTTGAAGATTCAGTTGAAAGATGGAAAAGATGGGACGGCTTGGTCTAAGGAATAAATATCAGTAACTTACGTGATAAGTACAGCGTTCAGAAGGGTTGTCAGTTGTCGGTTATCAGTTAGATTCGGAATTAGGAAACTGACAACTCTTCAAATTAAGCTGGTATTTATTTAATTCCTAGCCCACTAGACATCTATCACTTAAATTTTCCCTCTAATAGTCTATATTTTCGGTACACCAAATATCCCGTCCGAATACTAATTATCCAACCTGCTTTCCCATCTAGAAAACCCAATTTTAAAAAATAAGTCCTTAGAAATCGAGCTACAGGTGCCATCCACAATTTAATGAATGTTGCTTTTTTCCCATCTTGAAATAGTTGTTGAGCAGAAAGTTGGGCATATTTTTCAATCCGTTGCCAATGGTCGGCTGAATTTTGGTAAGAATAATGATATAATAATCCTGCTAGGCGAATAATCTTAATATTTGTAGGAAAAATCAATTGCTCATGTACAAAATCACCTTGCCATTTTGCTGTTTTCCGATGAAACAAACGATTTTTCCAATCGGGATGCCAATTACAATATTTAATCCATTGTCCACAATAATTATTTAATCGATTGATGCTATAAATGTGATTTTCATCAAGCTGTAAAGTATGGATATTGTTTTTCAACGCTTCGGATAAAACTTCATCCGCATCAATAGATAATATCCAATCATGTGCAGCTAATTGATTGCCGTAATTTTTATTTTGGCTATAGCCTACCCATTCCTTTTGAACCACCTTTGCTCCTAGTCTTTGAGCAAATTCAACCGTTTTATCTGTACTAAACGCATCAATAATCAAGATTTCAGCTACTATATTTTTTAGAGATTCTAAGCATTGAATAATATTTGCCTCCTCGTTTTTGGTAATGATTACTGCTGATATTTTAGGCATTGTGGAAAAGTATAAAGGAAAAATAGTATATAATACTATGTTTTCAAAGTTTGGATTATTTATAGTATTGTTTTTTAGGTGCATTAGCACCGACCATGTTGAACATAATCGGTGCTAACGCACCTCTAAACAGCAAGAAAAGAGGGCTTGAGCTACAAATATAGTCGTTGCTGATGCACCTAAAAAATGACACTATAATTAATCTAAAACTTTGGAAACATAGCACTAGTCTATCTATACCTTTGTACCTCTTTTAAGGAACTTTAGCTTTAAAAAGCAAACAAATATCTTCTGTTTTTATGGTATAGGAAGTATTTGCTTCTACAAAGAAACTTGCTCCTTTGGTAAAAGACAATGATTTGCCAGCAAAATTAATCATAGCGGCGCCTTCCATTATAATCAAAGTTTCGGCACTAGTCGTTTGCGTAGAGCGGTAGGTGTTATTTTTATTAATTTTTATTTCGCTTAATTCAAAGTCAGGAGCAGGTGTTTTAAATACTTTTTCTACTTCGGAGATTTGTGTACCTTTTAATATTTTAGGCGTGATTGCCTCAAAGACTAAATGAGCTAAGAGTTCAGATACATCAATATGCTTTTGCGTCAAGCCTCCTCTAAAAACATTATCAGAATTGGCCATTAATTCCATATTCACTCCTTCTAAATAGGCGTGTGGAATGCCCGCTGCTTGAAAAATACCTTCCCCTTTTTTGATATTGACTAAATTGAACAAATAAATGGAGAAAATACCTCTATCGAAATTTCCATCAATGGTGTACTCAACAAAAGCTTGGGCAGCCCAATAATCAGCAGAATTTTTAGCAAGTTTTCCAGCTTCAAAAAGAGGTTGTAACCGTTGCCAAAGTGGGGCTAGTAATTGATTGACTTCCTGTTGGGGCATTTCCATAATTGCCTTATACAAGTAAAAAATATCCTCTTTTTTGCTAAAGAATGTTTTTAGGCTTGTAAATTCTGGAATAGTCAATACTTGTCGAATGGCTTCGATAGATTTAAATCCATGCAATAACCAAAAATCAGTTAAAGCAACCATTACTTCTGGTTTATGATTATCATCTCTATAAGTTCGATTTGGAGCAGTAACACTAATATCCGTTAAATTTTCTTTGGCAAAACCTATTTCAGCAGCTTTTTTAGTTGGGTGTGATTGAATAGAAAGCATGTTATTCACATCCAGTACTTTAAATAAAAAAGGTAAACGGTTATTAAAATTAGTAGCAATGCGTTGTCCTAATTTTTTTTTCGGTGCTTTTTTAATTAAATTTTCTAGTAAAATAGTTCCTGCTAATGTATCTACTTTTGCTGGTCCTTTCACATGCGTCCCCATCCATAATTCCGCATAAGGTTGTTTGTTTTTATTTTCAACAGTCAATAAATTAGGGATGAATTGAGTACCTCCCCAAGCATAATGCTGCACAACGCCTTTTAATTGATAAATCGACATGAAAAATTTTTCAGAAAATTTGAAGTAATGATTTGTAAGATTTTACTAAAAGGAGAATGATAGGTTGCATTCTGTAGTACCAAGCTCTGTTTGGTATTAGGCATATTAGTGCGTCAGATAAAAAATAGATACGGGGACAGAAAATAAAAAAAGCCCCAAGAATGGAGCTTTGATTTGCTGTGAGAGAAGGATTCGAACCTCCACGAAGTGGTTAGCTATAGTACAAGAA
>CAZXYA010000054.1:0-23912 GCA_964644655.1 uncultured Saprospiraceae bacterium
CCTACTCAAAAATCCAAATGATGAAAAAATTGCCAATACTGAATTTGGCAGTTATACCAAAGAAAAATTTCAAAAAGATTTATATGGATTTAATGAAGGCAAACCATTAAGCATTCATCAGCAAACGTTGATTAATGAAAGTTATAAGACGATGAAATGGCTGTCAACTCATAATATTAAATTCGACCCTATTTATTCCCGACAGACTTTTGAAAAAGATGGAAAATTTATTTTTTGGGGTGGATTGACTTTAGAAGCAGAAGGAGAAGGCGTCGGATTAGTAGCGGCAGAATTAGCCGAATTTCAAAGACTTGGAGGAATAATACAATATGAAACAGCAGCAACCACACTCATAGTGGAAAATAATAAAGTCATCGGGGTAAGATGCATAACCAAAAACGGCGAAAAGGATTTGTTTGCCAAAGCCATCATATTAGGTTGTGGTGGCTTTGAAGCAAATCCTGAAATGCGAAAAGAATACATCGGGGAAGCATGGGAACATGCCAAAACTAGAGGCACTCGCCATAATATGGGCATTGGAATAAAAATGGCAACGGAAATTGGTGCAGTAGAACATGGTATTTATAGCGGCTGTCATGCCGTGCCTATGGATTTAAAAATGCCTAATTATGGGAACTTAGAAATTCCCTATATTGAGCGAAAACATTATCGAAAAATATGTTATTTTTTGGGCATCATGCTCAATGCCAATGGCGAACGATTTGTGGATGAAGGGATTAATTTCAGAAATTATACCTATGCTCAATTTGGTCGAGCGACTATTGAACAACCTGGTGGTTTTGCATGGCAAATTTTTGATAGTAAAGTCGATGATTTACTCTATTCTGAATATCGTTTTTGGGATGCGCATTTTGTAGAAGCAGATACCTTAGAAGCATTAGTCCCACAATTAGAAGGTGTTGACCAAACACAAGCTACAGCGACTTTAAATGCCTATAATGACGCCGTAGATACGAGTGTTGATTTCGACCCTACCATTTTGGACGGCAAAAGAACCAATGGTTTAGCCCTTGATAAAACAAATTGGGCAAATAGATTAGATACGCCTCCTTTTAAAGCTTATCCTGTAACTTGTGGGATTACTTTTACTTATGGTGGTTTGAAAATTGATGAAAAAACAGGGGCTGTTTTACGGGAAAACAATACCGCTATCGAAGGCTTATATGCTTGCGGTGAATTAGTGGGTGGGGTGTTTTATTATGGCTATCCAGGTGGTTCTGGATTGACTTCTGGAGCAGTATTTGGGCGGATTGCTGGGTATGGGGCGGCAGATAGTTAAGCTGTTGCATATTCTGTATAAGGGCGCATTCTTGGAGAAAGAAAAGCTAAAACAATATCCTTTTTAGGAACGCCTTTTTCTTCTATATCGCCAACAATATCGTAATCAGATATATTTCGTTGCACCCAAATTTTGCCATCTTTAATATCAAAATGAAAAATGACCATAAAAATACCATGCGTTCCTTCCCAGCCAATACGAAGCACTTGATAATGACATCTCTCATCATCAAAAAAAAGTTGGGTTTCAAGATGTTCTCTAGCATTAGGGTCAAGCGCACCTCGTTTTGAGTAATTGGTCAGTACTTTTTTTATAACATTTTGATATTTTAGTAATTTATCCATTTTGTAATTATATTATTTGAAATATCAAAGACTATTAGATTTATGCATTCTTCTTTTAATCGCTTTTGTATGAATTCACCTTGAAAAAGCTCATTATTAAAAGCATCCTCTGGAATAGCAAGATAAATAATTCTATCAGGCTCATTATCAGCTAAAGCACTTTTATAATTCAGATATTGTTCTATTGCCTCATGAAACGCAGAAATAAAAGATTTTCTTAAAAACCCTTTAACTTCTACGGCGATTTTTTGCTGACCTTTTTCAGCCAAGAAAGCGTTTTCCGCGGCTAAATCAATTTCAAGGTAATCTTTTTTAGAAATATAAATACGAAGAGGGTCAGCAGAAATTTTCCAGCCTTCTTTTTCTAATGATTCTCGTGCATTTTTATGAAATAAATCTTTAGCCAAGTTTAAACAAAGATAAAGTAAAAAAATTGAATTTCATATAATTATTGATTCGTCAAAAAATAATGAATGAATAAGCAACTCAAACAAATATTAACCCTTTCAGCACTCTTCTTCCTTCCTGCCATAGCTATCTCTTTTTTCAAAAAAGACACTACAGCCGAAGAAATTGCCAACATCAGCACCTCTGGAAATGACTACTTTGCAGGCAAAACCATTGAATGGGTCATCCCTTTCAAAGAAGGCGGTGGTGGGGATACTTGGGCTAGATTTAATGCGCCTTTTTTTCAAAGACATATTGCTGGGAATCCTTCAATAGTTGTCAATAACATCCCTGGCGGTGGATCTATAAAGGGGGCTAATTTGTTTGCAGAAAGAGTAAAACCAGATGGATTGATGATTTTAGGTACCTCAGGGACTACCCAAATGCCTTATTTATTAGACGACCCAAGAGTACGCTATGATTATAGCAAATACAAGCCGATTATGGCTTATCCTACAGGCGGTGTGGTTTATGTTTCACCATCTATCATTTCTGAAAAATTACGAAACTTAAGGGTTAATTCTATAGAAGAACAGACAGCCAAAAGCATCGCTATCATCAAAGAGTTGGTGGACAAAAAAGTATCACTAAAATATGGTAGTCAAGGACCAACCTCCTTGGACTTAGTCACTATGTATTCCTTCGATTTATTAGGCTTAGATGTACAGGCAGTTTTTGGTTTTAGAGGAAGAGGGGCTGGAAGATTGGCTTTTGAAAGAGGAGAAGTAAAAATAGATTATCAAACATCCTCAGCTTATTTAAAAAATTCCGTGCCTTTGGTCGAAAATGGTGAAGCCATTCCACTATTTAGTTTTGGAGCATTGGATGAAAGTGGCAATTTGATTCGAGATAAGAGTTTTAGAAATGTAGCAGTTGGTGTTTTTGAAGGAGATACTGTACGAGTGAATGTCCCGCATTTTGGGGAAGTTTATGGTGCTTTAGAAAATCAATTGGAAGGGATAGAATGGGACACTTGGTTTGCTTTTATGTCCGCAGGTTTTGGTGGCATGAAATTATTATTAACGCCCAAAGAAACACCTGATGAAATAGTGACTGCTTTTCATAAAGGTATTGCAGCTATGAAACAAGATGGCGAATATCAAAAAAATAAGTTTAAAGCATTAGGAGATTATAATCAAGTAATTGGTGCGCCCGCTGATAAAGTTTTTGATTTAGCGACCAATGTGGGGAAGGAAGAAAAGGCTTTTATGAAGAATTGGTTGGTGGAGAAATATGACCTTAATCTTGAACGATGAATGATAAACGATAAATGATGCATTCGGTAAATTTGAGTTTAGGTAGATAAGGGAATATCACTAAGTGGTCTTGAGGAATGACGAACAGTCAAAATATCAATATCTTTTTTATTAGACAGCACATAAATAATCCGATATTTTTTGACAATTAGTTCTCTAATAGATTTAATGTTTGATTCAGGTACTATACGACCTAATTCGGGAAAAGATTTTAATAATTCTGTTTTTTCAAATATTAATTCTACTATATGACTGGCATAGCGACTAGAATTTTGAGCAAGATATTCCGCTATGTCATTTACATCCTCTAAAGCTTGAAATGACCAAGTTACTTTAGCCATTTTTTAAGCTTTTGTTTCGCCATTTCATTACTCACTACTTTGCCTTCTTTGACCTGTTGTAAACCAATTTCTATTTTTTCTAATAGAATTAATTTTTCAACGATTTCATCCAAAGAAAATTCATTTGGTAAATCTTGTATTGATTGTAAAACCTTTTCTTTTGTTAGCATAAATAAATAGTTTTCAAAACTTTAATATTGACAAAAAAATAAATTAAACCTTGGAGTTTTTCAATTGGATGATTTTCCTATACTTTAGAAAAGTATACGAAAATAATCCATTTGAAAAACGTTAAACTTATTTTTTCATCGTTTATTAAACACCAATTTAAGCAAAATGATTGAAAGTATACAAATATTTTTTTTCAGTAACTAACTAAAAATATGCTCGATTTAGTACTACAAGCCTTACAAACCTTATTTTCTCCGGACCACTTCATCTATCTTCTTTTAGGCGTAGTTTTAGGATTAGTCATTGGTGTTTTCCCTGGATTAGGAGGCATAGCTGGCTTATCTCTTTTATTACCATTTCTTTATGGTATGGATGAAGTTTCTGCTTTGGCAACTTTAGTTGGTTTAGTCGCTGTTATTCCAACTTCTGCCACTTTTACTTCGGTCTTAATGGGCATACCGGGGTCGAGTTCCAGTCAAGCCACCGTCTTAGACGGTTTTGCACTAGCCAAAAAAGGGGAAGCCTCTAGGGCATTAGCAGCGGCTTTTTCTTCCTCTCTTTTCGGTGGTTTATTTGGGGCAATTATCTTGACCTTTTTTGTACAGATTGCCCGCCCTATGATTTTACTATTTGGTTCGGCAGAGTTATTTATGTTAGCCATTTTTGGATTATCTATGGTTGGTTCTTTATCAGGAAAAAGTTTGGTGAAAGGGGTATTAGCTTGTGGTTTTGGTTTGATTGTAGGCTCGATTGGTGCAGCACCAGCAACAGGGGAATACAGAATGATTTTTGGCGTGGATTATTTATATGATGGTTTACCCTTAGTAGTAATTGCTTTATCCATTTTTGCCTTTCCAGAAATCTCAGAATTATTTAGAAAAGATGCAGCTATTGCGGAAAGTGAAGGCTTGGGCAAAAGTGGTTGGTTAGTCGGCATCAAAGATATGATTAAAAATAAATGGCTTGCTTTGAGGTGTGCGGGAATTGGTACTATCGTCGGCGCTATTCCAGGCATGGGTGGAAGTGTAGTGGATTGGATAGCTTATGGGCATGTGGTGCAAACGAGTAAAGATAAATCTCAATTTGGTAAAGGAGACATTCGTGGGGTTATTGCTCCCGAATCCGCCAATAATGCAAAGGAAGGGGGTGCTTTAATGCCCACTTTATTATTCGGTATTCCGGGGTCTGGTTCGATGGCAGTCTTTTTAGGGGGCATGGTATTAATCGGGATAGAACCAGGACCAAGTATGCTCGCCAAAGACATTGATTTGACTTATACAATTATTTGGTCACTAGCGATTGCCAATGTCTTAGGCGCAGGTTTATCTTTATTTTTAGCTGGCCCCATTTCCCAATTAACCAAAATCAAATTTAGTTTATTAGCCCCTTTTATGATAATGGTCATCAGCTTTGCCGCTTTCCAAGCGACTAAAGATATGATGGATTTATGGATGCTATTAATCTTTGGAGTTATTGGCATTTTCATGAAAAGATTTGGTTGGTCCAGACCTGCTTTTTTAATTGGTTTTGTATTAGCAACTCAGGCAGAATCTTATCTCAATATGTCTGTCCAATTTTATGGCTGGGAAATGTTTTTACGCCCTGGTGTACTCATTATTTTAGCCTTATCGCTCATTTCCATGTATTATTCTAGACAAGGAACGGTTGACGAAAATGCAGAATTAATGGAAAAAGCAAGATCCAAAGGTTTGTCCATGAGGCCTCAATTGTTATTTGCTAGTTTTATCTTTTTATTCATCCTATTGTCCATTTATGATGGTTTCAAACAATCCTTTTTAGGAGGCGTTTTCCCATTAACTATAGCACTTGCTTGCTTGCCCTTCGGAGCTTGGTTACTCTGGATTTTCATCAAAGAAAAAAAGGACGACCCAGCTATTTTTGATGCGGAACAAGTGGCAGAAGCAGGTACTTTTAAATCGCCTTGGTATGAACCCATTTTATGGATTGGTGGCTTATATGTAGGAAGTGTACTCATCGGTTTTATACCTGCTGTTATCTTATTTTTCATACTATTTTTAACCCTCAAAGGAAATACTGGTTGGCTTCAAACGGCTTTATTGACGGCTGGCGGGATTGGTTTATTATTAGCCTTTGGCTATTTTCTGAATTTGGAATTTCCACAGGGACTAATCTAGTTTTTGCAGCCATCCAATTCATCATTCATCGTTCATCACTCATCGTTTCAAAATATGCCACAAAAAAAAATACCCTGCCACTTCATGCGAAGCGGCACTTCCAGAGGTCCATACATCGACCTCAGAGACTTACCCACAGACCTAGCAGAAAGAGATGCTATCTTGCTAAAAATCATGGGGTCTCCTGATACTCGTCAAATTGACGGCTTAGGCGGTGCAGAATTTGTGACCAGCAAATTATGCATGGTCGAGCCGTCCAAAAGGAAAGGCATAGACATTGATTATTTGTTTGCGCAAGTCATCATTGATAAACCTGTTGTAGATACTTCGCCCACCTGTGGAAATATGATGGCTGCAGTTGCCCCTTTTGCCATTGAAAAAGGTTGGATAAAAACGACTCATCCAGAAACGAGAGTCATGATTTATAATCACAATACCAAGTCAACCATTGAGACTGTGGTACAAACACCAAATGGCGTTATCAATTATTCGGATGGAGATGCCGAAATAAAAGGCGTACCAGGAACAGGTGCACCAATCATTATGAATCTATTTAATCAAGCTGGTGGCAAAACTGGAAAGTTATTTCCTACAGGCAATCGAATGGACCAAATTCAAGGGGTTGACGTTTCGATAGTCGATGCTGGAAATATTATGATGTTGGCAAGAGCTAGTGATTTTGGTTTAACTGGAAAAGAAGACAAAGCCTTTTTCGCCAATAATAAAACCTTAATGGCAAAAATAGAATCCATTCGACAAGAAGCTGGTCGAATGGCGGGTATGGGTGATGTCAGCAAAATCGTTTTGCCTAAAGTTGGTTTATTATTAAAACCACAGGCTGGTGGCAATATTAAATCTATGTACCTGACCCCGCATTCTTTGCATCCAGCACATGCGGTAAGTGGTGCAGTTTGTATTGGAACGGCTTGTAAAGCAAAAGGCACGATTGCCGCTGAATTAGCCAATGTGAATGAGGAAACAACAGAAAATATCATCTTGGAACATCCTTCTGGCTTTATTCCAGTAACGATTGAAGTAAGTGGTGAAGGAACTAATTTTAATGTAGAAAAAGCAGGAACGATGCGGACGGCTCGGAAAATTATGGATGGGTTTGTTTATGTGCCTGAGTAACATAGTTCTTTGAGCTAGGCTGTTTAGAATAGAATTTTTTTCTCCCCGTACTTTTCTAGGGTAAAAAATCATAAATCACAGTTCATAAATCATAAATCTGCAACGTGAAAACTACGTGGATGTATGATTTCAGATTTCAGATTTTCGCCCTTTCAAAAATTAGAGGAACTTTATCCTATATGCTGAACAGCCTATCTGTAAGCTATCAAATAATAAGCATAAAATAAATTGTCCCCTTTACTAAATTGTCTTGAATTATGACCATAGCCATCCCAGACGATTATCAAAAAGTCATTCAAAACCTAGCCGCCTTTCAATTACTCAAAGGGCATAAAGTGTTGGTGTATCACCAATACGAAACAGACGAAAAAAAACTAGTCGATTGGTTCAAAGAAGCAGAAGTGATTGTCTTAACTAGAACTAGAACTAAGATTACTGCCAGCCTTTTAGCCCAATTACCCAAGCTAAAATTAGTCAGTCAAACAGGAAAAAATGCAGGGAATATTGATGTAGCAGCCTGTACTAAACATGGAGTCGCTGTTGCCGAAGGTCGAGGAAATCCAATTGCTACGGCAGAACTAACTTGGGCATTGATTATGAATGGTTTGCGCCAACTGCCACAAGCCATTGAAGGCATGAAAGCAGGTAACTGGCAAATCAATATGGGTAGTCGAGTTTATGGCAAAACAATTGGTATTTGGAGTTATGGGAAAATAGGAAAAAGAGTTGCTAATTATGCCAAGGCATTTGGGGCAAATGTATTGATTTGGGGTGGAGAAAAATCAACGCAAGCCGCAAAAGCAGATGGTTTTGACATTGCTCCTTCTAAAGTACAGTTTTTACAAACAGTCGATGTTTTTGCTATTCATATTAGATTAAAAGAAGCAACAAAAGGCATTATAAAAAAAGCAGATTTACAATTAATGAAACGAACGGCACTTTTAGTCAATACTAGCCGAGCGGCATTGATTGAAAAAGGTGCTTTATTGGCTGCTTTGGAAACAGGGCGACCTGGTTTTGCAGCTATTGATGTATATAACGAAGAACCAATTTTTGATAAAAATTATCCTTTATTAAAAATGCCAAATGTGATTTGCACGCCCCATTTAGGCTATGTAGAAAAAGAGGGCTATGAATTGTATTTTTCTATTGCTTTTCAAAATATATTCCATTTTTTTAGTGGAAACTTGGATAGTATTGCCAACCCAGAAGCCCTAAAGGATATTTAGGTGACATCTTTTAAACTTTCACCAAAATATTTTTATTTTAGATGGTCAGATAAAAAAGTGACATCTGAATACAATACTCTTTTTTTCAGTAGCGCCTTAAAATGTAATTAATGAATCCCCAAACGCCCCAATCTACTGAACAAAAGAGTTTCCTTTCTACTGGTGTAAAATTAATGTTTCTAGCTACTTTTTGCTTTACCATCATGCAGCTATTCGTAAAACAATTGGGGACTTTACATACCTTTCAAATTACCTTTTTTCGGTCTGCTATTAGTTCGATTTGTTGCTTTATTTATTTGTGGAAATATCAATTGCCTTTCCTAGGCAATAATCAAAAAATACTGTTCCTTCGGGCTTTTCTAGGCATTATTTCTATGACCAGTTTCTTTTTTACCGTTCAATGGATGCCTTTTGGAGCCTCCGTTACCTTAAAATACCTCTCCCCTATTTTCGCCGCTATTTTTGCCATTTTCCTATTAAAAGAAAAAATCAAACCCTTACAATGGTTATTTTTTGGTATGGCATTAGCTGGTGTTTTACTGTTAAAAGGATTTGACACTCGTATTCAATTAACTGGTCTAGGCATTGGTCTTTTAGGGGCTTTTGCTGGTGGTCTCATTTATCCAATAATTAGAAAAATAGGCAATACAGAACATTCGATGGTTATTATTAACTATTTTATGTTTACGGCAAGTATAGTCATGGGCTTATTGATGATTCCTTTTTGGCAATCCCCCTCCTCCACAGAATGGATGTACTTACTAATTTTGGGCACTTCAGGCTATTTTGCACAAGTTTTTATGACCAAAGCCTTCCAATTAGAAGCGGTTAATATTATTGCTCCCATGAAATACCTAGAGGTGGTCTATGCTTTATTAATTGGTTTTATATGGTTCGGCGAAAGTTACCAACTGATTAGTTTTTTAGGCATCCTCCTCATTATTTTAGCCATGTTTTTGAATTTAACTTATAAACAACGGTCTACCTAATAGAGCGTCAGATTAAAAAAATAATCCGTTGGGAAAACTAATCCGTTGGGTATATTTTTCACCCAACGGATTAGTTTTCCCAACGGATTTTAAATGTATTATTTAATTTAACAATATCAATTTTTTATCTGATTACCTAAAAGTCATTGCTGCTTCATTCTTCCACATAAAATATATAGGTCTTATAATTTTGACCAATAGCCTTGAACTTAATGTTGCTTCATAAAGTTGTTCACTTAAATTTATCTGGTTACTTAATTCAAGGTACTCTTAAAAAAATGTATCTTTCAGATAATAAGAGAGTAAGTAAAATATAACCTACTCCTTAACTTTCAACCCGATTATTTCAACTAAAAAATAATATATGCAAATTCACATTCATGCGCCGTTTGAAGTAAACTCGTCGCTAAAAGAGTTAATTGAAAAAAGAGTCCAAAAATTAACGACTTTTTATGACCGAATTATTAAGGCGGATGTCTTTTTAAAATTAGAAGATAAAAAATCCCCCAATGGACAAGTGGTAGAAATTAATATCCATTTGCCCGGAAAGGATGCCTTTGCGAAAGAGGGTGCTGATTCTTTTGAAAAAGCAGTAGCAGCCACCACCGTTAAATTAGAACGTCAATTGAAGAAACGAAAAGAAAAATTATCAGCTAAATAAATGCCTCCAATTCGGCAAATTCCTAGGCGCTCTGCCCAAAGGAATTTGCCGATTTGTGCTTCCAATACCCTGTCCTTTTTTGATTTTTCCTGATTATACATCTCCAATTTAATACCATATAATAAAAAAATATAAACTAGAAAGTTTTTTCATCCCCCTTTAAATACCTAACTTCAATCTAATTCGAAAGCATAAAACAGTACCCAAACCTATGAGAGAAATACAAATTAGCCCAAAAATGTTAGCACAGGCACAAAAAAAATTAGCGACTGTCAATGCTAAAGATAACCTAGGCTTAAGTAAATTTGGTTCTGAATACAATCGAATTCTAGTCGGTTATATTGGAGAACAAATCATCATGGACTATCTAAAAATAAATATAGATAGTGATACCTTCGATTTTGATTTATTATATCAGGAAAAAAAATTAGAAATAAAAACCATCTCCTGCAAATTCAAACCTCTACCCCATTATTGGTGTACCGTCAACTCTCATGACCTCAAAGGAGTCCACAAACAAACAGCCGATTATTACCTATTTTTGCGCATACTCAATGATAAAAGTAAAGGCTGGATATTAGGAGGTATGGCTTGTAATGATTTCTTTCAAAAAGGAAAATTTGTCCCCAAAGGAACGGATTTCGGAAAGTTTAAATTTTATAAGGCCAATGCTACTATTTTGCCTATTAATGAATTAGTGGATATTGAGGTATTGCTAAGAGATGAGGAAAATGATAACCCCAATGCATCGGAGCAAGTTCTTAGATAAACTTATATGAAAACAGATAATACCCAAGCTTTACAGGACAACCCTGCTCGCAATGAAGCAGTTATTAATCGAATTCCTGCGGCTCGTTGGGGAGAACCAGCCGACTTAGTCGGAACAGTTGTATATTTAGCGGCTGATGCTAGTAATTATGTCAACGGTACCATCATCAAGCTAGATGGTGGTTGGATGGCACGATAAACTGTTTTTAGCAAAAAAATTAAACAAAAAATTAATGTTCAATCTTTCTGGAAAAGTAGCTATTTTAACGGGTGGCGCAGGCGTACTCGGTAGTGCAATGGCAAAAGGCTTAGTCCAAGCAGGAGCTAAAGTTGGTATTTTAAGTCGAACGGCTTCTAAAGTTCAAAAAACGGTAGATGAAATTCATGCAATGGGTGGTCAAGGTTTAGCTTTAATCGCTGATGTACTCGATGAAAATCAGCTAATTGATGCTAGAAATAAAGTAATGAAAACTTGGGGGAGTATTGACATTTTAGTGAATGCAGCAGGTGGTAATATGAAAGGAGCCACCATTATGCCCAACCAAGATATTTTTAATTTGAACATGGAAGACTTCACCAAAGTTACCGACTTGAACTTAAAAGGTACGGTTTTACCCACTATGGTCTTTGCTAAAGTGATGGCGGAACAAAAAAAGGGTTGTATTATCAATATTTCCTCAATGGCAGCCCAACAAGCAATTACCCGTGTGGTCGGTTACTCCGCCTCAAAAGCGGCGGTCGATAATTTCACTAAATGGATAGCAGTAGAAATGGCACATAAATTCGGGGAAGGCATTCGAGTGAATGCCATTGCACCAGGCTTTTTTATTGCCGAACAAAATCGAAGATTATTAACGAATGAAGATGGCAGTTTAACCGCAAGGGGTCAAACCATTATTAATGAAACCCCTGTAAAACGCTTCGGAGAACCTGAAGAATTGGTAAGCACCCTGCTTTGGTTAAGTAGTGATGCCTCTAGCTTTGTAACAGGTATTATTGTGCCCATTGATGGTGGATTTAGTGCCTTTTCGGGAGTTTAAAGAAGGTCATTGTTTATTAATAGTATCTCTATGATTAATCGTAAATAATTGACAAGTAATTCCTATGGTTGCTGGTTACTCTAAGGCAACCAATAACTAGCAACCATATATACATTATTTATTTCCAGAACTAGAGCGAAATTTGAGTGCTATAAATCAAAGGGTTAAAGAAATTCAAAATTAAGTCTAATTATTATGAAAAAATTAGAACAAACTTGGCGTTGGTATGGTCCAAATGATGTAGTCAGTTTAGCAGATATTCGTCAAGCTGGAGCTACGGGCATCGTTACCGCTTTGCATCATATTCCCAATGGAGCAATTTGGACGGTAGCAGAAATTTTAAAGAGAAAACAAGCAATTGAAGCGGTAGGACTCCGATGGTCGGTAGTAGAAAGTGTACCGATTCACGAAGACATCAAACGACAAACAGGCAATTACAAACGATATATTGAAAACTACAAACAATGTATTAGAAATTTAGGGAAATGTGGGATTAAAATCATCACTTATAACTTCATGCCTGTAGTCGATTGGACGCGTACGGACTTGGATTACCCTATGCCAAATGGCGCTACCGCCTTACGTTTTGAAGCCGCTGCTTTTGCCGCTTTTGATTTATTTATTTTAAAAAGACCAAATGCAAGCGAAGATTATACAAGGGTACAAATAACCAAAGCCGAGCAACGTTTTGAACAAATGAGTGAGCAAGAAAAAAAGACAACCACTCAAAATATTATTGCAGGTTTACCGGGCGGTACGACAGAAGGCATTCCTACTTTAGCTAAGTTTCAAGCGGTTTTAGATACTTATGAAGGCATTGACGAAAATAAATTACAAGCGCATTTATTTCATTTTTTAAGAGAAATTATCCCAGTTGCAGCTGAAGGCGGTGTCAAAATGGCAATTCATCCAGATGACCCGCCTTTTCCATTATTTGGTTTACCAAGAGTGGTAAGTACCACACAACATGCACAAGCAATTCTTGGGGTAGTAAATGAACCAGTTAATGGCCTATGTTTTTGTACTGGTTCTTTTGGGGTTCGAGCAGATAATAACTTAGCTCAGATGGTTAGAAGTTTTGGTCATCGAATTAATTTTATACATCTGCGAGCGACTAAAAGGGATAATGAAGGAAATTTTCACGAAGCAGACCATTTGGAAGGAGATGTAGATATGTATGAAGTGATGAAAGCTTTAGTAGAAGTGCAACAAAAACAAGCAAACCCAATACCTTTTCGTCCAGACCACGGCCATAAAATGCTGGATGATTTATGCAAAAAAACAAATCCTGGCTATTCGGCGATTGGCAGATTGCGAGGGTTAGCCGAATTAAGGGGCTTAGAACTAGGAATTTTAAGGTCTGAACTGACAACTGATAACTGATAATATTAAATTGCTTTCTCTAAAGGAAAAGCCTTATCGGATAAATTTTCGATAAGGCTTTTTATTTTGATAAACTTGTTGAGGTGGAATTAATTTTCAATATTTTCAATAAAAATTGAAAATTTGTTTTTTTGTTGTATCTTGCACTTATAAACAACTACCAAAGTAAAACAATAACAAATGAATCTAGATTATTTAACCTTCATTTTATATACAATCATTGCGGTAAGTGCAACTATTATTTTAGGTCGTATCTTATATAGAAATGGTGTTTTTTTTCTAGCTCGAATTTTTAGAACTCAACCCAATTGGGTGTTTCCTGTGAATACTTTATTATTAGTGGGATTCTATTTAGTCAACCTCGGATTTGTTTTTGTTTACTTTTCTCAAAAACAAGAAATAACAACTTTTTTGGAAGTTGTTGAATTTTTGAGCAGGAAATTGGGAACCGTATATTTCCTTCTAGGCTGTATGCATTTGTTTAATATTCTAGTATTACTAATCATAGAACGGAACTTGGAATGGAAAAATATCCACGCCTCGTCTAATCAATAACTACAATTAATTCCTTAACCTAAATATCAAAATCATGGAAAACTTAATGATGGTCAAAACCTATATTGCTTATTTAGTAATCACCTTAACGATGACTTGTTTTGTCGCAAGATTATTATTCAATAATAGTGTGATTTTTATGTTAGACATCTTTCATGAGCGAGAAGAGATTGCCTTTCCTACGAATAGATTATTTGAAATAGGCTTCTATCTGATGAATATTGGTGCCGCCTTATTATTTATGAAAACGGCTACCATCCTAACAAACCGAGGTTTGTTGGAAACCTTAAGTTGGAAAATTGGTGCCTTTAGTATTTACCTAGGGGTAATGCTTTTTGGTAATTTATACCTGTTTTTTAGAGGTAGACGGATAAGTCATCGAAAGGCTAGTACAGAAAATTTAGAAACTGCTTAGTTTAGTATATCGGGCGACCTGTTCTTTGTCGCCCGATATTAACACTTTATTACTCAATTACCACAACCTTCTCCGTACGAACAGTCGTATCTGTTGTCAAAACAATATAATAAAATCCGTTCATCAGCTGTTTTGGGAAAAAAGCTACGGCAGCATTCCCTTTACTATAAGCTTCATTTGTTAAAAGCGTTTCCATCAATTGGCCATTCCTATCATAAACTTGCAGATTTACTTTAGAAGCCTTTGGTAAATAAAAATCTATGGTTGCTTGCGACCTGAATGGGTTCGGAAAAACGGCCATAGTCAAACGCTCCTTAATGGATGGTATAGTGGAAGTTCTTACTGTTGCTACTATTTCATTGCTCAAAGGAGATGCGGCACAATCTTCTGCAATCTGCGCATGGAATGTTGCACCTGCTGCAACTACAAAACCAGGTTTTAAAATAATCGTTTGTCCTGCGACTAAATGGACATCCGTATTGGCAGAAATAGTAACCACTTGATTGGTTTCAATTGTTGTGCTTGCTGTATAAGTTTCTGAGGGGATTGTTTCATTGGTAAAGGACAAAGATTCACTATCAAAATCAATGGCTTCGTCAACTTCTGTATCTCCATCATTATCAATATTATCACAAAGCTCTATGGCATTAGGATAGCGAGCGTTATTGGTATCATCAAAATCAGTACTATTTGTTACAAAACCTACTGGGGAAGTACTGCAATTACGAATAATTATCTGATTTTCATCTCCAAATCCATCATTATCCATATCTCTATAAAAAGATACTAAATGCCCCGTTCCAGTACAAGTTCCCCCTTTAATACGTATGGTAAAATCTTTAAAATTACCAACAGGAGCATAACAAGTCGTAAAAGCACCACCTTCATGTCCAAGAATTCTCATCCTTAAATCACGGTCAACCAAAACATCTTCTGTTGGAATCGTAACATTAAAAGTAGTCGTATGTCCATTTGGGGGAGAAGTACCAATAATTTCATTATAGTCTGTGAAATCACCATCATTGTTTAAATCTGCATAGACTAAAAAAGTTAAATTATGCCAATCAGGGCTAGGTGTTGTCAGACCAATTGGATAACTAGCTCCCATAATGAATTCCCCAAAAGAATAAGCTGTTTGGTCTTCATAGATATCTCCATTCCCATCAAAATTTTGATTATTAAAGGCAATTTGTCTAAATGTTTTAAACCAAACTCGATTCTCAATGACTGGCGTACAATAATCTGTATTTACAACAAAAGTAAAATCATTGGTCATATAACTTTTAGTAGGGGTATCATACTTTATTCTAAACTGATAATTGGTCGCACTTCCAATATCTACTATGGTATTAAGATAAAAAGTATCGGATGAACCAATCTCTGCTAGGTCAATATTATTGCTAGTAGAAAAATCAGCTACACCATGTTCTACCGTGATACTATTAATAGCTGCCCCATTGGGAATCACATAGCCTTTTAATTCGTATTGGTTTTCCCCTAATGGATTAGCCGTAATACTGGCAGCAGTTGGCACTCCACAGGCATAAATTTCTACTTCTGCCAAGCTCAAAGCTCTATCACTTCCCGATTGAATGCGCACATAGCGACCTATGGCAGCTAATTCGATTAAAGTATCAGGCAAAGGCGTCGCATTTTGGAAATAATGTGTATAAACAATCCCCGCTTGATTTTGGGTAGTCGTTATATCATCACTTGTAAAAGGAGTGGTGGAAACAAAAACGTGGTAATCTTCTAGCCTACCCGTACAACAATCTGTTCGATTATTGATTAAAATACCAGTAATATCGGTGTCATCTTTTAAATCAATTTGCCACCAAGCATTGACATTTTCTACCACATTGGTATGGGTGACCGAGCCATTAGAAAAATTACCATCTCGATTTCCGTCAACTGCTAGACTTGCAGTAGCGGAACCATTGGTGCTAGACTGCGTTGCTGCTTTGCCAATCGCTACATTAGCAACACCTAATCCATTAGCACAAGTAAAAATTGTACCCACACAATTGCAATTGACATCAATATGGTCGCCAAAAGTAGCCGCATTCCCATCGTCACATAATTTAAAAGCATCGGGACAATCAATAAAAAATTCTTTGGTTATGGCACAGCCATTGGCATCCGTAATCGTTAACCTATGCAAACCCGCTACTAAATTTATTGCCGTCACACTCGTTGAACCATTATCCCAAGCATAAGTATAGGGAGTTGTTCCACCAGAAACAGTAACTGTTGCGGAAGCATTTGCTCCTTCCAAAGAAGTGGTTTGGTCTTTTGTTAAATTGACTTCTAAAGGAGCGACTTGCTTGATACTAAATGCGAAAGGGAAATTAGTAGTTCCATCATCTACGGTTACGGTATAGTTGCCCGGTGCTAAGTCACTCACATTTGTTCCTGTCGTTCCATTACTCCAAGAAAAGGTGTAGGTTCCTGTGCCTCCTGTTGCAGTAGCCGTTGCCGTTCCATTGCTACTTCCGTAACAATTAACATCAGTAGTAGTGACTGCCAAGCTTAAAACATTTGCCCCAGGCACCTCTATAAAACGCCATTTTGTGTTATTGCTATCATTACAACTATTCTGCTCTATAGTATCTCCTGCCATTACCCCACTATCTTGAATTTGCAGGCACAAACCATTAAAAGCTTTGATGGTAAAAATATCAGTAGTAGTGGTTTCCTCAATATTAAAAATTTGATTGGCATTTCCATGTGCCGACCAAATAATTAAATCTATTCCTGCACTACCTGAACCACCAGGCACATCAATAAATCGACCAGATTCCGCATGAATCATCCTAAAAGAAGTAGGGGTTACTCCGATTAAATCCCATTGATTATTGGTCGCTTGGTTGCTTACTTGGGTAATTTTAGTGCCTCGTCCCGTATTCCCATTATCGGTGGCTAAATATTTATCACTATTGACATTTTGGATGTAATAACGGCCATTAGCTAAAGCAGCCGTACTACAACCAGTATCATTTTCATCAAATAAAATAGTATGTTTTTGGCGAGCAGAAACAATTGGCGCTCGTTCTTTCCAAACTCTGGCATTATCTGCGGTTGCTGCATCTCCAATCGGTACACCCATATCATCATTGACTAAAGGAGTGGAATAAAAATTGATATTATTTCCACACATATGGGTTTTGACATTTCCATTATCAAAACCTGCTGCATAAGGCAAAATCCCAGGGGTACAATGGCTACTTCCTACATTATGACCTAATTCATGCCGAAAAACGGCTGCTGCACTATTGATACTATTTACACTAGAATACCCCCCTACACCAGCCCAACCTCCTGCTTCATTAGGCCCTCCAGTAGGTACTTGAATACTTGCCACATAATCTGCCCCAGTTAGAGCTATTTCAGTTGAAAACCAATCATAAACATCCCCTAAAACACTCGTCACGACTCCAGGATTATGTTCACTAATGCCTGTCCCAACTAATCTGATATAAATATTATCTACCAAAGAATTGGTCAAGCCATTATTGACCATTTCTACCAAACTCAGCGCATGGGCATCTATATCATTCGCTCGCACGGCAGCCTCGTATGAATAGCCTACAAATAAATCAGCTATATATTTTCCATCGGCATCTTGTTCATTACAGCCACTATTTCTACTGCTGGCTTGTTGTTCAGGTTGGTGCAGCGCTCTTTCATAAAAATTTTGACAATCAATTTCCTCATTTTTCCATTCCGACACTTTGTACTCATTCACTTTATCCGTTGGAAGAATTTCAAAAGCCCCCTTATTAGTCTCTAACTGCGCCGTTATCTTTCGGGTGCTGGGATTATAAATGACAATTACATCTTTATAATCTCTTAAGTGAGCAAATCTTCGGTCATTACTTCGTCCTTTATAAACGACCATATTCTTATGATAGGTCTTGCTCCCTTTTTCTAAATGCACCTCAATAGCTACATCAGGAAAAAGATTAAATTGCATTTTGCTCGGTAAATTCGCTAAGCTATTTCTACCATTAGTATTCAGTTGTAAATAGTTAATTCTTTTTGTGTTGGGTTGGTCAGTTTGAAAATTATTGCTGCTTCGAGCAATTCTTGTTTTAAATAAAGGCGTAAAATCAGTTTGGGCATGGACTTTTATTAAACCTCCTAAGAAAAAACAAAAGGTTGTGAAAAATAGTGCTTTTGAGAACTGCATTAAAAGTTGGTTTAAAAGATAAATTAATGTGCTTAATCGAATTTAATTTTATTCCATACTATAAATTTATATTTATTAAGCATCAATAAATAGGGCACAAATTATCATTCTATAGAATTTGTATTTAGCAAGACAACTTTAGGTTTGTTTTAATTTTATGGGGAATCTAAAAGATATAAGAAAAGTATTTTGAGGTTATATTTATAACGTCATAAGGCTTAATTTTTATTGCTTTGCTTGTTTTTTCATCAGATTTGACGGTCTTAATATACGTTATTTTAATTAGAAATTGGTCTAATTTCACAAGAATTCGGTCATAAATAGTAGAAAAAATGAACTCACTTCTACTAAATCCTAGTTCACTACCAAAAATTAAGCAACTGAGGTACTTCTACTATTTTTCTTGCTTAGAAGACTGTAATTTTGAATTGAGATTAAGTTATTACCTCTTTTTTTATTCAACCTAAAATTAAAAAATTATATACTGAATTCTACACTTTTTCACCTATTCTTGAAATTTAAAAAATAAAACGTTCGACATAGGGGCAAGGATTTTTTTCTACGTCTTTAAGATGAGTTGACCGTTATTTATTCATTAATCCATTTACTTGTGAAGAATTTTAGAATCTTTTTTATCGTAACTATACTTTGTCTTTTTACCCTAACTGTATCTGCACAGACCCCTAGG
Source organism: uncultured Saprospiraceae bacterium (assembly GCA_964644655.1). Classification (GTDB taxonomy): domain Bacteria; phylum Bacteroidota; class Bacteroidia; order Chitinophagales; family Saprospiraceae; genus JAFMDF01. The sequence goes on from CAZXYA010000054.1 coordinate 19,064, forward strand.
AATCAAAAAGTCAACTCAACCCAACTTTGTCAATCGCAAGAAAAGTCTAATGATCATAAAACGATAGAGGAAGTCTCTTCTTCGACACCACCTTTAACAGCTACCAAACAACGTCGGTTAAAGAGCTATCACAGTAATCATAAAATTAATCGAAAACGAAAAACCATTACTGCTGAACATCCGCTCGCTATTAAAGATTAATTCTTTTTGTCTCATTTTTGGAAATAGTTGATTATATTTACCTAGTCGAAATATTTTGACACCTAAATAATCATCTATGAAGAAAATAACATTCTTCTTACTAGCTGCTACATTTCTCTTGCAATGGTTTGTCCCTTTGAATATGCTTATGCAGCAAGAGGATATACTACAAGCAGGGACTCCTTTTAAATTTAAAACCCAACCTATTGACCCAAATGACCCTTTTCGTGGTAAATTTGTCGTGTTAAACTATGTCGCTAATAGAGCTACCGTTCCAGATAATCAAGTATGGTCTAGGGGCGAATCCGTTTTTGTAAAAATTAAAGAAGATACCAATGGTTTTGCTATGATTGCTGGGCTTGAAAAAATTGAACCCATTGATGAAAGCAATTATATCAAAGCGGAAATTGGTCGAGTTTGGGGTAAAAATCCAACACAAGTTCGTATCAGTTATCCATTTGAACGGTTTTATATGGAAGAACATAAAGCACCTAAGGCAGAGGCTATGTTTCGGGATTTATGGCGAGATTCTACGACGAATGTTTATGGATTAGTGGTGATTCATCAAGGGCAGACAGCTTTGGAAGATGTTTTGGTGGATGGGGTTTCTATTAAAGAAGCAATAGAGGATTCCGAATAGGGATGCCTTCTCCCAACGGATTTTGTTTCCTCAAATCCGTTGGGAATCAAATCCGTTGGGAATCAAAAGGCCGCATCCAATTCAAAACTAATCCGCTCCTTACTAATAGGATGCCGAAACTCAATCCACTCCGCATGCAAACACAATCGTTTCCCTTTAATCCCATACAAATCATCGCCAACAATAGGCGTATTCAATCCATCAGGATGAGCCGCATGCACCCGTAACTGATGCGTTCGTCCTGTTATAGGAAAAAAATGAATCCGAGTTTGTCCATTCTTTCGCTCAACAACTTTCCATGCAGTTGTTGCCTTTTTACCATGTTCATAGCAGACTAGCTGTTGCGGTCGATTATCCAAATCAACTCTTAGCGGTAATTCAATAATACCCTCTTCTCCATCTATCAAACCATCCAGTAAAGCCACATATCGTTTTTTGACAAAACGATTAATAAACTGATATTGTAAATATTTATAGGTCTTTTCCGACTTAGCAATCAACATCAATCCAGAAGTAGACATATCTAGCCGATGGACAATAATAGGCCCAGTAATTTTAGGAAATTGGTCTTTAATTCGTTGATAAACGGAATCTTGGATATTTTTGCCCGGCACAGATAAAAATTCGGCGGGTTTGTGAATGACTAATAACTGAGCATCTTCATAAATGATGTCAATGTCTTTTCCTGTGGCAGGATTGGTCAACATTGGATTTTCGTCCACAGTCAAGCCTTGTAACATATGTCCTAAAATGGGTTCACACTTCCCTCGACAAGCAGGATAAAAATGGCCATGCCGACGCACTTCCGACTTAGGCGATTGCCCCCACCAGAATTCTGCCATCGCAATGGGTTTTAATTGGTGCAAAAAAGCATATTGCAATAACTTGGGAGCGGCGCACTCCCCTGCCCCAGCAGGTGGTATTTTGCGGGCCGTCGGTGCAAAAATAGCTAACAAACTTTTAGTTTCTGCATTAGCATTCAAAAAAGTATATTGTTCAAATAGTTGCTTTTGCAAACTATTGGATTTAGCTTTTCTAGCTTGTTTTAAATCATTGATAGGTGCTGCTAAGTCTACAAATTTAGCTTCATTTTCTTTTAATCGTTGGGTCCAGTATTTATTTAAATCTTTCCAATAAAAATGAGCTTTTATACTGGTTTGGCTTAATTCATGGTCAAGGACTTGATACGCCTCAGTTGACAGTTCACTTTTTGCCGCTTGACGGCGCTCTTTTCGAACCTTTTTATCCGCTTTCATTTTTGCTCTAGCTTCCTTCAATCGACTGGCAGCCAATTTTTTATCTGCATCAAATACTGATTTAAATACTTGGTATTCCTCATTTGCTTCTAAAATTTGCAACTGAGTCGTCATATCATTGACTTCCACTTCGCCTATTCTAAAAAAACTCCCATCGGTTAACATATCAAATACAGGCGGTACAAAATTTTTATGGTGATTGCCATTCGCCAATTTACCCGAAAAAGCAGCTAAATACCCCAATGTCCCTGCTTGATTCTGCACGACTAAAACACCAAACATTTTGCCAATAATTAAACCTTTTTTTTTAGGGTCGATACCAAAATTATGCTGCCATTCGGTTTGCGTTTCTAAATAATTTTGTAATTCTTTGGCAGCCAACAAAGAAAGTGGGTGGGGTTCGTAGTAAAATGGAAAAGTAAACCGTTCGGGTAAAGTAAAATTATCCGTTGTTTGTTGGAAAGGTATAAAACAGTTTGCTTCAGTAGCGGTCATTCAATTATTTTTGGGCGCAAAGTTAGCATTTTTATAAGGAGACTGACAGGCTAAAGAAAAGTAATAATGGGTCTTTGACAATTTTTGCAAAAGTGGAACGGATGGTTGACTTTAGTCAACCTGTAGGCATCTTTATATTTCAAGCCTACAGGTTGACTAAAGTCAACCATCCGAATGAAATACATAAATTATCAAAGAACCGAAATAATTTATAGTTGTTGGAACTTTACTATTCAAAATAGCTTTATGTTAATTTAGTGCAATAAATCAAAGTATCAAATTCAAACCCACTATGAAAAAAATCATCCTACTTATAATTACCTCTTTCGTCACTACTTTTTGTTTTGCTCAAATGCCAAAAAAGGCAGAAAGAACTTTTGTCAATGGAAAACACCTTTATTATGAAGTTTATGGAAAAGGCAAACCGCTCATTTTTCTGCATGGCTATACCCTCTCTTCTAGAATGTGGACGCCCTTTATTGCTGAATTTCAGGAAGATTACGAAGTTTATATAATTGACTTAACTGGTCATGGCAAATCAGATGGATTTACCGAAGATTTATCAATCCGTTCAGTTGCCAAAGATTTAGAAAGCTTACTACATTATTTACAATTAGATACTGTCAAAGCTATTGGTTTTAGTTATGGTGGAGATGTCCTTTTTCAATTAGCGATTATCAATTCCACCATATTGGAATCTATGATAACGATTGGTGCCGTTGGTACTTGGGATGTGAATAATCACCCAAATTATTTAAAAGCTTTTACTTTTGAAAACAGGGATAATTTTCCTTGGATGACGGCTTATCATTCCAATGAAATGCAAATTCGGGCACTTTTTGAGCAATTCAAAAACTACACGGTTAGAGTGAGTGATACTGAATTAAAAAATATTCAAACAGACGTAATGCTATTATTTGGCGATGATGATGAGGGGGTTCAAATAGCAGAAGCATTTCGGGCTAGACAATACTTACCAAATTCTGATTTATGGATTTTGCCTAATCAATCGCATTCTGTGCATGAAGGGTTGTACAAAGCAGATTTCATCAAAAATGCGAAGTTATTTCTTCAAAAGGAGTAAGAGCATGTTTAAAATTCCATCAATTGGCTACAAGCGACAAATTTTATCTAAAGCATCCCGTCCGTAAACGGTTCACTAAGAAATAAAATTTGCTCACTTTCGCTCAATCATTAAAATTTAAACATGCTCTAAGCTAATTAGCATATAGTATTATTGAAACTTCTCCGAGGTCGTCTTATTAAAGCCCCTATTATTTCATATCTAATTCATCGTTTATCGTTCATCATTCATCGTTTACTCAATACCTATAAACATCCAATAAATACCCCCGTACCCATTCTTGATACCATTTTGCTTTAAAAATCAACCAATATTCGTATAACTCTTCGTTATGCTGTAAAATATCCAGAAAATTTCGGGTAGGATTTTTTCGTCTTAACGCATTGGTTAATTCTTTTTTATTAGCAAATGCTAAATCTTCTTCTACAAAATCATGCATGATATGAATCGCCTCTTCTGATGACATTCTAGGTACTTTGTAGTACTTTTTAATTTTTGCCTCTAATTTTTCCAATTGGGCTTGTCGTTCGGGCGTATCTTGTACACCGTCAAGTAAATCAACTACAGTAGTAATTTCCCTTGTTTGTCGATTAACATAACAAATATTTCCTGCCTGTAAGGCTTTAGCTATAGCTTTTGTGAGTGATTTATGTGCCATGCCGCAAAAATACAATGCTATTTCTGTCAATCCAACTACCAAATTCAACGATTCATGTTTTTTTTAATAGAATATTTATTCCATTAAACACAGATTAGTATTTTTTTACTATATTTACTACTCAAAATAAATAAATAAAATTTTTAATAATTAGAATGTTTTTGAAACGTCTACTAATTTCCTAATTATGGCCATTCAAAATTCATCATTCAAAATTAAAACATGGAACTAAAAATAAACGGAGCAATCCGCAACGTAGATGTAGAGGATAATATGCCACTACTTTGGGTACTTCGAGATGAACTCAATATGACTGGCACTAAGTATGGTTGTGGTGTTTCTGCTTGTGGTGCTTGTACCGTTCAAATTGACGGTGTCGCTACACGAACTTGTACCCTGCCCGCCTCTGCGGCAGTAGGCAAAGAAATCAAAACCATCGAAGGGGTGGCTGCAAGTGGTCAATTATCTGCTATCCAAAAAGCATGGATAGAACATCAAGTGCCCCAATGTGGTTA
>CAZXYA010000054.1:23922-26690 GCA_964644655.1 uncultured Saprospiraceae bacterium
CAGCAGAAGCACTTTTAGACAGCAATCCTAATCCAACAGACGAGGATATTGATAAATCTATGACCAATATTTGTCGTTGTGGTACCTATCAAAGAATTCGTTCTGCGATTCATACAGCTGCAAAATGGCGGGCAGAAGAGACAACCTTACAAGGGTAAATAATTTTGAATGAAGAATTTTGAATTTTGAATCTGACTACTCAAATTGAAATTCTTCACATTCAAATAAACGATAGAATTTTTTTTATTAAACAATGAATGAAAAGTAATGATCTAAGCCCATTCAAAATTCATTCATTTAAAATTCAAAATTATTATGGGTAAATGGACTCGTAGAGCGTTTATCGCTACTGGTGGATTAGCAGGTGCTGGTTTAATTGTGGCTGTTGGTGGCAATATGTATATAAATAACGCCATTAAAAAATATTCTGGAAAAGGTATGGGAGACGGTTCTTCCATAAATGCATGGATACGAATTGCACCTGATAATACCATCACAATGGCAGTACCTCGTGCCGAAATGGGGCAAGGGGTATATACTTCTTTGCCAATGTTGTTGGCAGAAGAATTGGAAGTGGATATGAACCAAATCGAAATTATTCACCCACAACCAGAATCGCCTTATGCAAACACTTTTTTATTAGACCCTAATCCTCGAAGGGCTTATTCGGGTTATTCTATGATGCAAAAAATCTCTGCCTTTTTGCCTGTAGTTGGCACAGGTGGTAGTACATCTGTGAAAGATTTATATGACCACTTAAGAGAAATGGGGGCTACTGCTAGGGAGGCATTGATAGCGGCAGCAGCAGAGAAATGGGGTGTTTCAGCAGCAGATTGTTATGCAGAAAGTGCCCATGTAATTAATAAAAAGACCAAAGAAAAATTAACTTATGGTGCGTTGGCAGAAGCTGCGTCAAAAGTTGAATTAGATTTCAATCCACCCTTAAAAGAGCAAAAAGACTTTAAGCTTTTAGGAAAAAGAATTCAGCGGTTAGATATTCCTGAAAAAGTAACAGGAACAGCTGAATTTGGAATTGATGCACGACTCGAAGGAATGTTAGTTGCGGCGGTTCGACACGCTTCTGTTGTTGGTGGAACAGTCAATGGCATAACTAATGAGGCCGAAGTAATGCAAATGAAAGGTGTCAAGAAGGTAGTTCTGCTAGAAGATGGACTGGGAGCGGCAGTTATAGCAGATAATACCTGGCGAGCGAAAAATGCAGCTATGGCATTAGATTTTGATGAAATAGGTAATAGTTTAGAAGCCGTATCTTCTTCAGATATTTCTAAAATGTTAGGAGATATTATAGCAGATGACAGTAAAATGATTGGTTCTCCAGAGACTCATGGAGATGTCGATGCCGCTTTGAGCGGTGATGCGAAAGTAATTGAAGCAAATTACGAAGTACCTTATTTGGCTCATTGTACAATGGAACCATTAAATTGTACCATAGTCATCAATGAGGAGAAAGCCACAGTTTGGGTAGGTCACCAAGGAGGTTCTTCTGTAAGAGATGCAGTTAATGCAGTTACTGGAATAGAAAAAGAAAATATCCATGTAAATATACTTTATCTAGGAGGTGGTTTTGGTAGAAGAATTGAATTGGATTTTGTAAAAAAAGCAGCGATGGTGGCTAAGCAGATGCCAGGCACCCCTATTCAATTAGTCTTTTCTAGAGAAGAAGATATGAAAAATGGCATGTATCGTCCAGGAGTTGCTAGTAAATTCCGTGGCACCATAGGTGCAGATGGAATGATTGATGCCTGGGAAAATAGAATGGCCTTACAGTCAGTTTCTCATTCTTTTATGAATCGGGTATTACCAGATATGGTAGAACCACCAGAAAAGGATCCACAAACTTCAGAAGGCGCAATAGACTTGCCTTATGGAAGAAATAATGTATCCGTTCAATTTGGACAATTGGATTTACCTGCTTTACAAGTAGGGAATTGGCGTAGTGTAGGTGCTTCTCAAAATGGTTTCTTTTCAGAATCATTTATGGATGAATTGGCTCATGCTGCTGGTCAAGACCCTTATGAATTTAGAAAGAAACATATCCAAAAATCTGATTTACCAGATGCGCCAAGATTTTTAGCTGTCTTAAATAAGGTAGCGGATATGGCAAGTTGGTCTACCCCATTACCAGAAGGAAATTACAGAGGTATTTCTATCTTAAAATCTTTTGGTTCTATTGTCGGTCAAGTTGCAGAAATTTCTAAAACAGGCGATAAGCAATTCAGTATTGATAAGGTTCATTGTGTGATTGATTGTGGGCGAATCGTTAATCCAGATACTATCGAGGCACAAATGCAATCGGGTATTATTTATGGTTTAACAGCTGCCCTTTATGGTGAAATCACCTTGGATAATGGACAAGTTGTACAACAAAACTTCCCTCAATACGAAATGGTGAGAATGAATACTGCACCAACGGTAGCGGTTCATATTATGGAAGTAGATGAATATCCTGGTGGTGTAGGTGAACCTGGCACTCCGCCTGCTGCACCAGCATTAACCAATGCTATTTTTGCAGCTACTGGTGAGCGAGTTCGAAGCTTACCTTTGAATAAATTGGGGTATACTTTTGTTTAAAATGATATTTATTCGCTAGTATATAATAGTCTCGAAGCTAGGCTGTTCAGAATTACGGAGATATAGGGATTTTTTTCTCCCCGTATTTTTCTAGGGTAAAAAATCATACCTGCCTGCCGGCAGGCAGGTATGATTTTTTTCGCCCTTTCAAAAATCAGGAGAACTTTATCTTATAT
>CAZXYA010000055.1:0-26456 GCA_964644655.1 uncultured Saprospiraceae bacterium
TAACTTTGTTTTTCCCTTTGGTTTTCGGATAGCCAATTTTTTTAATCTTTCCAAAGCTTTTGGCATTAACAGTAGAAATAGGTAGTTCAATTAATGTCTTATTCAAAAGAATCTTTAGTTTATCATTAACTAATAATTCTGATAATACGATAACTTTTTGTTCATATCCTAAATAAAAGAAAATAATGGTATCTGTAGGCTCAAGTTTAGCAGTAGCTAATCGAAATTGACCATTAACATCAGACAAAGTACCAATCTTTTTTTTTGGAATACCAATTTGAACATAATCTAATGGCTGTCTCGTTTGTTTGTCGAAAACTATACCTTCAATGATTTGTGCTTTACCACTATTTACGATAAATAAGAGGAAAGGAATTAGACAAAGTAACTTCATTGGATATTTATTTAGCATTGGTCTTAAATTAGGCGACTTTTAAGATACCCTTTCAATTAATGCTTCATACTTTTTTTTCAAGTTATTATAATGAAAACTTTTTTCATCTTTTAAAGCCGCCCGATAAACAGCAATTGCCAAATCATTTTGCTGATGTTTTTTCGCAGTTTCCGCTAAATTTTCAATAGGCATCCATCTTTTAGTGCCTAGTTCTTCTGCTAATGGTACAAATTTGCCAAAAATTAAATTTTGGCTGTAAAGCAAACCTAAGAATTGTAAGGCGTTATTTTTTGGATAATCCAATTCTTCTTGTTCCAATACTTCTTTTTCCATTAAGAGTACTTCTCCAATAATCTCTATTTCAGCACCAGTTAAATTTTCAAAAACAGCTTGATGGGAATCATCGAAATAACCATAATCTTCCCATATCATGAGATTTAATAAATCCTTGTAAAAATCCGATGGACTCATTGCTAATTTACTTCTATCTAAGGAAATATAAGCTTCAAACGTTTTCCTACTTAATTCGCCTATGACCCCAAAAGAATCATCAATCATATTTGTCTTTTCAATAATTACAGTTAAAAAAGCTCTGTAAATAGCGAACAAACTGAAAATATTCGCTTTTTTCGTTAGTTTTTCAATTGTTTTTTCTAATTTTCTTTCTAAATCCCATGATTGATGTTTATTATAAAAACCTTTCGATTTAAATTTCTTTTCAAAAATAGCAATGTATTTTAATGGATGGTCTTCCAATCCGTCTTCTTCATTTCCTCCCGAATAAGTTTGTAGGTTACCTCTCAAAGATGCTTTCTCTTTCAAGACTCTAGGCGTAGACATCATTGAAGCTGTCTTATCTTTTTCCTTAAAATTAAGGTTTAATAACTTTGATTCCGCATATTTAATTTGTCGGTCAATAAAATCCTGCTCGGGATACAAGTCTTTTAATTTATAGAATATATCTAAAAATTTTAGATTGCTGTTTGCTAATCTATTTTTTAAAAATAAAATCTGATTACGTACCTGTTCATAGGCATCCTGATTAGAGTAGGAATCAATTTTATGCTGTCTGATAATATCAATTAACTTCTCCCAGTCTCCATTGCACAAACTATTTTCTAAAGCAAGAACTACCCAAACATCCCAATAATAAACTGGAAATACTTTATCAAGATGAGCAAACTTAATGTCCGTCAGCAAATCTTTTCCGTAAATAATTTTTCTTTTCGCCATGTTTTGAATTTAATTACTAAGCCTCCTCACTAAAGCTATAACCTGATAAATACGTATTTTTTCCATTTAATATTTTTAACAAACAAATTGCAAAACTCGCCCAATTTTATTAAATTCACCATCAAATTGAGAAAACAAACACCAAAACATGCTCACTACACAACTAAACTTCGATGAATTTGGAAACCTCACTCCATATCAAGCCATAGAAGTCAATGTAGACACACTTGAAGCTTATTTCGTAACCGCTTTTCCAAACTCGAAAACAAGAAAACGCTTATTCGAGAACTATTTACGCTATATTTATCGTTTTCAAGATGAAGTATTTCCTTTTTTTGAACAATACATTAATGGTAGTTTTGTTACTCAAAAGGAAAACCCAAAAGATATTGACCTTGTTACTTTTCTAGATTATGAAGTTTATCAAAAGCGTGGAGACAAGGTTTTAGATAAATTTTGGTCATTTTCGTTAGAAGATGAAGGAATAGATGCTTATCCTGTAGAAGATTTCCCAAAAGGACATCCTGAATTCAAAGAAACTCAATTAGCTAAAGCCAAATGGGAAAACGTCTATTCAAAAGATAGACAATTGGTTCGCACAAAAGGATTCCTTAAAATTATTTTTAAAAAATAGTAGCTCATGACTGAAAAGATTCCATCCATAAACGACAGAATATTAGCACAATTAAAATTAATTGCAGATACAAATAAATTAATTGAATCAGGCAAAAGGAGAAATAGCAAACTAATGGTTCGTCAATATGAACATCTCAAAAAACAGTATACTAAAAACTTATTTGACATGTTAAAAGAGTCCTATCAAATCACTATTCCTGTGATAAAAAAGGAAGCGGCTTAAATCTTTATTCGGTTACGCCTCCTCAACCCCCAAAGCCAAATCCGTCACCTGATAAATCCGCATGTTCCCATTCCACAAATAAGCATCCCCAATAATAGCCAATTGATCACCTCGCTTTTCAATTACTTTGATATGTACTTCTAAATTCATTTCCGCTGGCTTCCATAAAATCTGCCCTCTATATTTCCAAATCGTTTTATGATTTTTTAATTGCACAAATTTAGGGGAAACAAAATCTTTCCCCAAATCTTGTTGTAGCGCAAAAGTTTGCATGGCTTGCAAAATGGCTTCTACACCTAAAGAACCGGGCATTACAGGGTCTTGGTAAAAATGGCAAGTAAAGAACCAATCATAAGTATTGACAAATTTAGTAGCGTGAATGTAGCCTTTGCCATGTTGCCCTTTGTTTTTGGCAATGATTAATTTATCCAACAAAAGTAATTGTTCTCCAGCTAATTTATAATGTGGCTTATTCGCTGGTGCTTTGAATAACTTCATTTTTCCATACAAAGAATCCAGTTTGATTTGCATATAATCTTGGGTGGTTAACCCTTCGGATATATACCAAGCTGGGAAATCTTTGCCATTATCTAAACCAACTTGAGAAGCTAAGGCTTCACCAGGGAAAAAGCCAAAAGAAGATTTACCTTTATAAAACACCTGTCCATCAATCGAGCATTCAAAAGTATAGTTTTGTAAAATCGTACCGCCTAAAGCAACGGAGGATGCTAAAACGGCTTTATTGCTAATCGTTTTACCTCTAAAATCGGTACCTGTGGGCAAATCAAACATTTCACCGTCCCCATCTAAATTTCTAAAATATAGATTTTTATCAGGGAATTTTAAGGTACTCCCCAAATAAGCACCTAATAATCCACAAGGTTGTAAAGCAATTTCCATCAACACAGAATAAGGCATTGTTACCGCCGAATTTTGCTCGTAATACCAGGCGTCTACAGGCACATCATATTCCGCATAGCAAGTGGATGGCTTTTTAAATTTGTGTCTTTCGCCATCAATTTTTAGGATTCTAGAAATGACTTGTAAATCGGTGTTGGGCTGTCTGGAAACCGTTCTGCCATCGTAAACCGCAAACTCTGGCCCGAAGCATTTTGATAAATCATCTAAAGCAAAAGTAGTTACATCTAACTCCGTCATCAACGCCCCTTCCGACCTTGGAGAAAGTACCACTCCATTTTCTTTTTTAGTCGCCGTATCGGCTACTTCTAAATATCTTGGATGGTCTTTTTCTCTTAATTGTAAGCCTAAATTTTCAAAATGAACGGTTACAATCCCATCAGAAATTATTTCTAAATCCCCAATCACATACGGATTTGGAATTAAGCCAATTTCCTTGATTTCTAATTTATAAATCAATTTCGTATCCTTGCCAGGCACTACTTGTTTGCGACATCTTACCTTTTGTGGCAAATCAAAAACAGGTTGATAACGAGCGTCTTTTACTAAGCGCTGTAAACCTAAATACAACATAAAAAAGCGCAATAAATTTCCCCCACCTTCTGCTTGTAGCGACCCTGCCAATACTTCATCATCTCTAAAATGACAAGGGAAATACCAATCATCTGGTGCCAAATCTTTTTCTGCTATGATATAACCCAAGCCGTAAGCACCACCTCGAATATCCACCGAGGTAATGCGGTCAATCATCAATATTTTCTCAGGAGGTAAACGTAAAGAAGGATTGCGCCCATTGGCAAAATAACCCACATCTTCAAAACATTTTTCCATGTCCCCATTAATTAAATGACGTAAATCTTCTTTTGTAAATGCTGTTTTAGGGATTTTTAAAAGTGGGGTAAAATGCCGCTTTTTAGCATTTTGTCTAATTTCATTTTCTTTGTCTGTATAAACCACACCTGCGCCACTTTCCAATTCTTCGTCTCTAAAAAAGCCTGCACAACCGCCATCCATTTTTAAAACTAACCTATCTTCTACATAACATCTATAGCTAAAAAAGAACAGTAAATTCTCGCCATTTCTTACAAATGAATTGATAGAAATATCGTAGCGCAGGGTCTGTCCTTCAAAAGGTAAATCATCTACAAAGGTCAAAGTACAATCTAATAAACGATAGACTAAATTGCCCTTATTGGTTAAATCAATGCCCAAATAGGAAATCAATAATAAATCACATTGCCCTGATTCTACCGATACTGCCCACGGAATTTGTCTATCCGTCGTAAACCAAGCACCATGTGGAATATCATACTCTGTTTGCATCGTCGATGGCTTATATTCGCCCAACTTTCCTTTTAAACCCGTTACTCGACTTACCAATAAATAAGGATCCATTGGCAGCATTACTCTTCTGGAATAAGTGTCGATAATTGAGTATGCTGGTCCAAATACATTGGCAATTTTCCCTTTGGCAAATTCTTCTAAATCTTCTTGGGAAAAAATAATTTCTTTGCCTTTTAGGTGTTCGCCTGTAGAGAAATCGTGGATTTTAAGGCCGTTTTCGCCGATGGTGTTGGTTGCTTTTGTTGGTACTAAAGTGCTGGTTGTCATGTTATTAGTTGATGATTTCTTGTTGTCTATTTCAAAAGAGACCTGATTTTTAGAATTGGAATTGAACGTATTCATTTTCCTCCCCCTTATCCCCTCCAGAGGGGGAGAAGCATCTTGCCTCTTTTGAATACCTGTGCTTAATTTATTTTTTATCTTTCTATTTGATATTTTTTTTAATTCTGTCTTATTACTAAATCCATTTTTTAAAGAATCTTCATTGCTTATAGCTGTTACTAATTCTAATTCAGGCACAAGAATTTGTTCTTGCACGAGAACCTCTTCCCCTCTGGAGGCGTCTAGCTTTTCCTGAGAGGAAAAATGTTTTGCCTTTGGGGAGAGGATATTCGCCTCAACTTCCTTTTTCTTCACATCCGAAAACTGCCCCATCATCTCCTCACTCAACAAACTATCAAAAATCCGTTTCCCGCCCACTTCTATCTTTTTCATAAAAGTTCGCTTAGTCGTTGCCTCCGAAACATCCGCATATAAACTAGATAAATCTAAAGCGACTCCATGACTGACCAATTGTGCTAATAATTCTGCAATTGCCTGGCTATCTGATTTGCCTTTATAATTAATGCTAGTAGCTAAAAAATCTTGTCCTTTGAGGTTTTCATTAATCCAACCTGTACAAGTGGCATTGGCACCAACTTCTATGAAAATTCTGCCCCCTTCTTGATAAATCGTCTCTACTGTTTTAGGGAAATTGACTTGTTCGACACAAACTTGGGTGGAATTCTCCGCTATTTTTAAAGAATCTACAGGAATCTTACTTTGAGTAATACTAGAATAGAAATCTATCGCTGGTTTTTCCTGTAAAGGGAAATTATGCATTTTGATTAACCCTGCTCGTTCTGCTTCACAAAAATGATGATGGATTACATTTTGAAAAGGTATTTCGACGGTATGGCAATTCAACTGCTGAACAATCGCTTGACAAGCGGTTTTATCCCCAGAAATAATGACTTCTTTATTGGTGTTGATAAAAGTTAGGTAAACATTTTCCTGTGCTTCAACTAATTTTTCAACTTCTTTTTTATCTGCTAAGACTACCAAACTTATCCATCGTGCTTTAGCTTCTTTGGAACTTACTTTCCAATGCTCTGCCAACAACTCTAAATTTCCCGCAAAACGATTTTTGAAAATGGGCGAATTTCTAAATTCATTGGTTTCGTCACCACTCCAAACACCTGTGGAGTACCACATACTGCTACATTCGCCCATGCTATAACCAAAGGCAATTTGCGGTTCTAATTTAAAAACGTTTCTTAAAATATGCGTATAAGCAGCGGAAAAGAAAACACCTGAGGACATCATGGCAATGGTATCTTGGTAGAGGTCCAAGGCGCTTGAGGTATCAGACATTTTGGAAGTGTCCGATAACTGAGCTGCTGGATACAAATACTTTGAATTAATATAGGTATCTAAATCAGGTTTTAAATCACCGAACTCTTCATATAATTGCGGAAACAACTGAAATAATTCTCGCCCTAAACCCTCATAAGCAGTTGCTGAACCTGGATAAACGAAGGCTACTTTGCCGTTTTCACCTAATGGTTTAGGGGTAAAGTAACTGCCTTTTGGCGTTTTAATCGCCTTGCCATTTTTTAAGGCATTTGCTACTATTTTTTGGAAGAATTTAATTTCTGTGGCTAATGCTTTTTTGCTTTTGGCAATTAAGACTAAAGTATATGCTGTTTGTTTGGTAGTAGATTTGGTATAAAATTGCTGGGCTAATTCGCTTAAGGTATTTTTAGTCTCGACCGCAATTGTTAATGCGGCTAATTGTTGGTTTAATTCCGCTTCATTATTTCCTTTTAGGATAAATAGTTTTTGCGGCATCAAGGTCTTAGCTTCGACATTAGCAGTCTTCAAACCAGTATGCCGTCCATTTTCAACCAGTCTTCCGTCAGATAACTGAATCCCAATTCCTTTTTCTCCTAATACGATTGCGCTGCGTTGAGGCAGATATGCCAAATTTTCAAAATTTGGCATATCTATACTATTTCCTATCCATGGTCGAGGATAATCAAAAGCAGAGTTAGCTGGCAAGAACCGATGATGTAAACATAGCGCAGTTTTTATCAAACTTGCAATGCCAGAGGCAGCACCTGTATTGCCTATATTTTTTTGGATAGTCCCAATTGACATTTTAGGATTAGTATGCTCCAATTTTTCATAAAAACCAGCCGCTTGATTCATCTGGTCTTTTTCTAAAACACTCAAGTGCGCAATTTCAAGACATCCTAAATTAGGTAATAAATTGGCGTTTTTATCTAATTTACCTATGCTATCAATCACCCCATAAATGTTATCTTCTTTAGCATCTTTCATGCCCTTTAGGACAATTGCTCCAGCCCCTTCTCCAAAAACTTGCCCTTGCTTTTGCTGATTACGTAAGAGTACATTTTCTAAACTTCCTGCAAAGTCAACTCCACCTACAACTACTGCATCTACTTCGCCTAAAGCCAACATATTTTGTGCAATTTCCAAAGCTTTAAATACCGAATTATCCCCAGCCGAAACCGTAAAAGCAGGGCCATTAAAATCCCATAAAGCCGCAATTCGACTTGCCATAATATTGCCGACAAAACTGGTATGCTGACTAGGCGTTTGGGAACCTTCTCGAAAATACGCCCCATCTTTGCATTGTTCTTCTAATAGCGTTAATTCTTCTTCTGTTAACTCTATTCCATACTGTTCCAAAGCTGCTTTTAATTGCCAAGTCACATCCCAACGCGCTAAATAATGATGAATCGCTAATTCTGATTCCATAGCAATTAACACCGCTACATTCTGACTTTCTGCCAAGCCTGCATCTTTGATGGCGTTGTCGGCTACTTTCA
Organism: uncultured Saprospiraceae bacterium; assembly: GCA_964644655.1. Taxonomy (GTDB): domain Bacteria; phylum Bacteroidota; class Bacteroidia; order Chitinophagales; family Saprospiraceae; genus JAFMDF01. The sequence continues at coordinate 7,862 of CAZXYA010000055.1, forward strand.
AAATAAGTGCTTGCTGTGGTTCTAAAGTCTCTGCTTCCTTTGGTTGAATTTTATAGCGTAAAAGGTCTATTTCAAAATTATCAATATAGGCCCCTCTCGGTGCCTTTCCATTTTCAAAACCAAAGTTTTTTAATAGCTTCTCATTCGCATCAAAGCCTTTCCATCGTTCATTTGGAAGATCTCTTATTGCTTGTTTTCCTTGATAAATGGTTTGGTAGAATTCTGCCAGATTAGTAATGTTTCCGAAATGGGCATCCATACCGATAATAGCTAGTTGTCTCGATGAATCGGGACCATCTGCCAACTGCTTACTGCCAACTGCCGACCGTGTACCATGAACCGTATATCGTGTACCGTCTTCCACCACCATGTGCGCATTCGTCCCCCCAAATCCAAAAGAATTAATCCCTGCTTGTCGATTTTCGCCTTTCCACTCCGTTGGTTTTAGAATCATTTGTTCTTTGCCAATCCATCCATTTTCTGCTTTGACAGCTTTTTCTAAATTGATATTAGAAGGAATGATTTCCTTTTCCATCGCCAATAGCACCTTTAATAAACCTGTCATGCCTGCCGCTGTCAACAAATGCCCCATATTGGATTTGACCGACCCTAAAAGCGGCTTGGTTTGATGCTGTTCAAAGAAATCAGCAATAGAGTTAAGTTCTGTCACATCTCCGAGCGGAGTACCTGTCGCATGACATTCTAAATAAGATGTATTTTGTGGTAAAATTTGCTCTAAATCATACGCTCTTTCAAAGGCTAATTTTTGCCCTTTTGGATTGGGGCTTAATAAAAATTTGCCCCTACCATCATTGGATAAACCAATGCCGCCAATTACGCCTAAAATAGTATCTCCATCTCGCTGTGCATCTTCCAATCTTTTCAAAACCACCATACCTGCCCCTTCTGAAGAGACTAAACCCGCAGATTCATCATCCAATGGCACAAACTTTTGTTCATGCGGCGCATACGCATGAAAAATAGAAAAGCCCATGTGGATAAATAATTGGTCAGACGCACAAACTGCCCCTGCCAACATCATATCTGCCTTTCCCAAAATCAATTCATCACAAGCCAATTTAATTGCATATAAAGAGGTGGCACAAGCTGCATCTAAGGCATAATGCGTTCCCCCTAAATCCAAGGCATCGACCACCATCTGCGAAGGCGTATAGTCTATAATACCTCCTTTGGGTGTTTCGTGAATATGGTCTGGAATCGTGAAATTATCGTCCTTGAGTAGTGTTCTTAATGCTTGTTGGGTCGTTTCCGTATAAACTGAAGCTAATTTTTTATGAGAAGTTCCCGTTGGAAATGATAAATTTCCTAAAATGACCCCACATTTTTTCAAGGCTTCTTTTTGCTTAAAATAGCCTGCATGTGCCAAGGCTTCCTTTGCTACATAAATGGACCATTGGTATAATTTATCTTGTTCTGCTAAAAAATCTGCGTCCAAGGCATAGCCTTTTGGGTCAAATTCAAAATCTCGAATATACCCTCCTCTTAAGGAATAGGTTTTGTCTACCACTCCTTTGCCCGATTGATAAAATTTATCGGGATTCACGCCAAAATCTTCGACCGTCGCCATGCTAGTGAGGTCCTTTTGTTGCAGTAGGTTTTCCCAAAATTGTTCGTTGGTGGACGAACCTGGGAAAAGGCCTGACATGCCTATGATGGCTATTTTGTTTTTCATAATATCTACTTAAAATTATTCCCAAGTAATTTTTTCCCCAATTCTAATCTTGAATTCACTTGAGTTACATCACTTTCCTTTTCTTTTTTAGTAGTTACAAATATCTTTTCAATCACAAAAGATAATACCGTTAAAAAGATAAAAAAGTAACTTTCCATATTTTTAAAATTGATTTAAATAATTTCATACTTAGGTTGTTTGCTATTTCTATCTAGTGCCGAAGCTATGCTCCTTTGATGTTTTATTTCGATATTAGTTGATTTGCTACAGACTGTGCCAGAGCTAAAGCTCTTGTAAAAGTTATACAACTTTCAATTTGGTCTATTTCTATAAAGTATATAGTCCTCTCATCATCAATAGCCATCAATTATCTTAATCTATATGCTAAAGGAGCGTCGCTCCGCCCCTGTCTGTAGATATTCCATTCAACCAGATTTCTACCTCTAAGGAGCGTAGCTTCGGCACTTTTTTCAAATTCCAGCAATCAATTATTTTATTTTCTCAAAAAAACAATATACCTTCATATCATTACTAAAGAAAACTACACCAATGGCAAACACCTATACCCAATTATACGTCCAATACATTTTCGCCGTAAATGGCAGAGACCACCTCATTCCAAAAACACATAAAGAAGAAGTCCATCGTTATATAACTGGCATAGTGCAAAATCGGAAGCATAAAATGTTGGAAATTCATTGTATGCCCGACCATACGCATATGTTTATTGGTTTACATCCTAGTCAAAGTATTTCGGATTTAGCAGAAGAAACCAAAACTGCCGCTACCAAATTTATCAAAAAACAAGATTGGATGCCTTTCGACTTTTCTTGGCAACGAGGGTATGGAGCTTTCTCTTATTCTCGTTCCCAAATTCCTGTGGTTGGGACTTATGTTAAAAATCAAGAACAACATCATCGAAAACGGACTTTTAGAGAAGAATATCTTGATTTTCTCATCAAATTTGAAGTGGAATATGATGAAAGGTATATTTTCGATTTTTATGATGATTTGTATCTCTAGCTGCTTTTAGTGCCGAAGCTACGCTCCTTTGAGGGTTGGTTTCGGCATTAGAGCATTTGCTACAGACGGGGGCAGAGCTAAAGCTCTTTTTCATTAATTCAAATCGGATAATTATTGTATTCCGCATATTATTCTTCAAAGGGCATTGCTCTTCCACCGGCTGTAGTTGTTCAATATCCCATCGTACGTTTCAAAGGAGCATTGCTCCGCCCCTGTCTGTAGGTATTCCATTCAACTAGATTCCTACTTCAAAGGAGCGTAGCTTCGGCACTTTTTAGGAAAGTATCGCTTCAACATTTCAAAACCCAAAAATATTCCAACTCCACCCACTCTATTTCCAATTCAAAAGGTGCAATCAATTTTGCCACTTCCGTTTTAGTTGGAAAATTCTTTAATACCTCATACTCATCCCCATTTTTCAATTTCCTAATTTGATAGGTATTGCCATCATTATCAGTTCTTGCAATCGGTGTATTACTACCTTCCACATATTTATTATCAACAAAAATTAATTCGCCTTTTGAATGGATTTGTTGAATCAATATTTTTAAAAATCGAGGCAATTCCTTTTTTAAAATATGTGACCAAATAAAGCCACCGAAAACACTATCATATGATTCAATAGGAGGCTTTAATTGCCAAATATCTAACTCCTCAAAATTGACTTTGGCAACATAATCTCTGTTTTCCGCAATATCCAATACAGCCGAATTAATATCTGTAGCGACTATACTGGTACAAGATTGAGCAATTATTTGTGTCCAATACCCCGTTCCACAAGCAATTTCTAAAACTGTTTTATTCTCAAAGATAGTTTTCAAATAATCATGCAGTTGCTTTAAATCTGCTTGTCTTTCTGGTTTTTGATAGATTTGGTCATATTCTTTGGCTCTTTTTTGGTAGTATTCTTTCATCTAATAGTTTATCAAATCAAGGTTTAACAAATCGAAGAATTAGTCCTCTTGAAATCTTGTAAATCTTGAATAATTCTGTCATCCTGTAACTACCATTCTAAATCCTTACTAACCGTCACAGCTGCCCCCTCCGTCACCAAATAAACTTTCCCCTCTGCATCATAAGTTGTACAATTGGCCACCAATTTAAAATCAGTATTGTCCATAATTTCTACATGTACAAATAACTCTTTTTCAAAAGGAACGGGTTCATATATGGTCGCCGAAACGGTTGCTAACGGCAAACTTTTTGCCCCCTCATGATATTGCTGCACCCAAATCACCATCCCTTGATATTGAATATCAGAAAAGAACGTATTCACAGAACGGACAGGAAATTGTCCTTGAGCAGCAGCACATACCGCTGGTGCTTTGCAGGACAAAATAATCTGCTGTTCAGTCCAATCCAATATTTGTTCGATGCCTTGGAAATAACGACCATGGAATAGCGAACCATCTTTGTATAAATAATCGCCTTTTATTGGTTCAAATTTGCCGCTTAATTTCGCTTGAAAAATTGGCGCAGTAGGAATTGATTTTTTATTAACTAATGTTACGGTAGCTTTATAATGGAAGGTGGGTAACTTTTTGCCTTTAGGTTGACTCGATACGGTTGCTTCAAAAATGATTTTATCGGCTGATTTTACTAATTCCTTTAATGCCAAAGTATAAGTCCGTGGCTTGTCCTTTTTATCATCAAAAACAATTCCTTTGAATAATTGCATGTTTTCTACCGTAAAAACTTGGAAGTCAGGGAATAGTTTTTCGCAACTTTGCGACATCCAACCACCTGCATTGACGACAGGTAATACGGCACTACCTTGAATGACATGGTGATATAAAAATGGATTGCCTTTTAAAGTAAAAGTTCGCTGTATTGTATGCGTCCGTAAATCATCGCTAATATGGCTGATGCCTGCGGGTAAAGTGCCACCGATAACTACTTGCGGTTCATTAAAATAAACACTACTTAATTCATTGACACACATGGCTGCACCGCCTTCGCTATTGACTAAACTAACTCCTGCTGCTTCAAACTGTTTTTTCAAAGCTTCGCTGACCATTCCGCCATCCCATGCGCCCCAATTAATGGCGGAAACATGGGTATTTGGATGGTTGGTTTTAAATAAATGAGCCGCAGAACTTAGAATTTCATTGGCAATTGCATAGTCGGTTTGACCAACATTGCCATAAAAACCTGCTACGGAAGAGAATAATATCAAATGGTTTAAATGATGAATATCGACACTTTGCAATAAACTCAGTAAACCATCTAGTTTAACGGATAAAACATTATCGAAATCTTGTTCCGTTTTATCTTGGATGTATTTATCGGCCAATCTTCCTGCCCCATGAATCACCCCTGTAATCGAACCTAATTGTTGGGTGATTTTAGCTAATTCGTTTTTAAAACTAGCCGCATTTGTTACATCGCCTTTTAAATAAACAGCTTCCGAACCATAATTGGCTAAAGCATCTAAAGTGCCTTGTATTTCTTTTTTAGAAATGATTTGACTATAAATAGATTTAACTTTGGGTAAACTTGGGGCTTCTCCTTTTTCTTTTAAATCCATCATTATCAATCGCTTCAATGTCCCTTCATTATCCTCGTTTTTAGCGAAAGCTGGAATCTCAAAATTATTAGAAGACCGACCTAATAGGATAAATTTACAGCCAAAGGTTTTGGCTATTTCTTTGACACAAGTTGCCGTTACGCCTTTTGCACCGCCACTTACCAAAAAGACAGAATCTTTAGTTATAGTTGTTTTAATTTCCTGATTTTCTACCACTTTAACAGGGGTGGCAATAATTGTTTTTCGACCATCTTTCCCAAAAGCAGTTTCCATAACAGACATATCTGCATCCTGTAATTCTGCAATGACTTGACTAGATTTTTGTTCTGCCGATAATTCAGGCGCTATATCAACTGCTCTACAATAAACGCTTGACCATTCTAAATTGAGCGACTTTACCAAACCTCTTAATCCACCAGCTAAAACCGATACATCTCCTCGTTTTCCTTGTCCCAAATGTCCATCCATTTGACTAATGGTCAAAAAGTTTGCTCTTTGGGTTTTGCCTAATTCAGTAAGCGGTTGTTGTAAATGCTTGGCTAATAAAAATACGGTTTTTAGAATGGCCTTTTCTGTCTGAAAATGTTGAGCGAAGTTGCCATTTTGGAAAGTTAAATTTGGGTGTAAATGAATGAAAGTACCAACTTTCCCATATTCTTTTTCGATGGTCTGCAAGGCTGTTGCTATCGCCTCATCTGTATTTGCACTTAAAGTAAGGGCATTTTTTTGAATTGGATTTTTAATAACTTCCTGTAGATTTAACACGACTACCTTATGTCCTTGCTTTTCTAAAGCCTGTTGGGTTTCGGTAGTAAATGCCGTACCATCGTTGGTGATTAAAGCGATATGAGTATTTGGTAAAGTAAAGGCGAATTGGTCAGGCTGTGGTAAGTATTGTAAACCAACTTTATGCCTGCCGACACCATGGAAAGTAGTCGTTTTGGGAAGCGTAGGAGACAACTCTTTATTATCTCCTACTATGTTTGTTGTTATTGCTATGTTAGCAATCGTTGAATTATTTACCCTTTTAGGGGTGATTATGCTTCCGCTAGAATTTTTTTTTTCCCAGTTTGCGAAATATAATCTACTATCTGTCCTAAAGTCCTAAGTTCCGTTAAATCGTTTGGATTAATGCCATTAACTTCTGGATAATCTTCCGTCATTGCACCGAATATTTCTACTCGCTTGATAGAATCAATCCCTAAGTCTGCTTCCATGTCCATGCTTAGTTCTAGCATTTCAGCAGGATAGCCAGTTTTTTCAGAGATAACCGTTAGTAAAATAGTCTCCATCTTCGACTTATCCATATCGGTTGTCGGTTGTCCGTTATCAGTTGTTGGTTGTGGGGTAACTTCAGCGGCTGGTGTTGGTGTACTGCTAACAGCCAACTGCGTACTGCCAACTGAACCACTTGTCTTCCCTGCTAAATAATCAACAATCTGCCCCAAAGTTCTTAACTCCGTCAAATCGTTTGGGTTAATGCCAGATACTTCTGGATAATCCTCGGTCATCGCTCCGAATATTTCCACTCGCTTAATAGAATCAATCCCTAAATCTGCTTCCATGTCCATGCTTAACTCTAGCATTTCTGCTGGGTAGCCTGTCTTTTCGGAAATGACGGTAAGGAGAATGCCTTCTAGTTTGGATTTGTCTATGCTGGTTGTCGGTTGTCGGTTATCTGTTGTCGGTTGAGTTGATGCTGATGCAGAAGTACTAACTACTGCCGACTGCTGACTGCTAACTGCCAACTGCGTACTGCCAACTGCCCCCCCTGTCTTCCCTGCTAAATAATCTACAATCTGTCCCAAAGTTCTTAATTCTGTCAAATCATTCGGATTGATGCCTGATACTTCTGGATAATCTTCGGTCATTGCGCCGAATATCTCTACTCGCTTGATGGAATCAATGCCTAAATCGGCTTCCATGTCCATGCTTAATTCTAGCATTTCTGCTGGGTAGCCTGTTTTTTCGGAAATGACGGTAAGGAGAATGCCTTCTAGTTTGGATTTGTCTATGCTCGTTGTCGGTTGTCGGTTATCGGTTGTCGGTTGAGTTGATGCTGTTGATGCTGATGCAGAAGTACTAACTACTGCCGACTGCTGACTGCTAACTGCCAACTGCGTACTGCCAACTGCCCCCCCTGTCTTCCCTGCTAAATAATCAACAATCTGCCCCAAAGTTCTTAATTCCGTCAAATCGTTTGGGTTAATGCCAGATACTTCTGGATAATCCTCGGTCATTGCGCCGAATATTTCTACTCGCTTAATGGAATCAATGCCCAAATCAGCTTCCATATCCATATTCAACTCTAGCATTTCAGCAGGATAACCTGTCTTTTCAGAAATGACGGTTAAAAGAATACTTTCAAGTTTTGATTTGTCTATACTGGTTGCTGCTACTGGTGCAGGTGTACTAACTACTGCCGACTGTTTACTGTCAACTGCCAACTGTGGACTGTCTACCGCCAACTGAATACTGCCAACTGCCACTTTCTCTTCCACAATCGGAGGAAAAGTAGGCGTAGTGTTTGGCGCAATCGCTGCTTGACCATTGCCATTGGTATGTCCGTTTCCGTTACCATTAGTCTGACCAATAGAAGGTGGTGTATTATTCAATACATTTTGCACAGGACCTATTTGCTGCGAAATCATATGCAACAATTGCTGAGATTGTTGGTTTTGTTCGGTCAAGAATCGCTCGAATAATTCAAGAGATTTTGTTTGTTGGGTCTTAAAATGCTCCATAGTAGATTGAAGCAATTGAACGACTTCTTTATTCATGTCTTCTTCTTCGTTATTATTTTGATAGATGACTTTTTCGACTATTTTTTCTACTGGTACTTCTACAAATTTCTCTACTTCGACTATTTTCTCTACGACCTTTTCGACTTCTTTAATAATGGGTTTTTCGATAACTGTTGTGCCACCACCCTGAATTCTAAATCCATCATTCATTACATCCACATAAGCCTTTTTCGTTGGCGCACTCACATAATTATGCCCACCTAATTTGACGTTTAATTTCGTGATTTTTGCTTCCACTTTTGATGGCTTTTTATAGACATCAATTTCATTCAAAGCCACCCCAATTACTCGTAACTGAATCGCTGCTTGTCGCAATTGTAAATCACTATTTTTCCGAGCATTCGAATTTAATGCAACTGCTTGAAAATCTTGTCCTTTTAGAATGTCTTTTACCAGATTAGTTAAGACACCTTTAGGTCCAAATTCTACAAAAATGCGTCCACCTGCCTGATACATATTTTCAACCTGATTTTTAAATAAAACAGGTTTTAAAATATGTCCTTGTAGGATGTTTTGAATGGCTGCTGTATCATTAGGATAAGCAGTACTAGTGGTGTTGGAATAAACAGGGACTTGTGGACTATTAAATTTTTGTTGGGCGAGAAAGGCGGCAAATGGCTTTTGTGCATGCCCTACAAACTCTGTATGAAATGCTGCCGAAACAGGTAAAGGGACAACAGAAAACCCATTATTTTTAAGTGCAGTTGTGGCATTGGCAATAGCTGCATTACTTCCACCTAAAATGACTTGATTGGTAGAGTTGACATTGGCAATAGTCACCCCTTGCAAACTGGTAATTGCTTGTTCTACTTGTGCCAGCGGTGCTTTTACGGCTAACATTGTTCCCGTTTCTGCATTTGGATTGGTCGCTGCCATTGCTGCCCCTCTTGCTTTTGCTAATGCTAAAAAAGTAACATCATCATAAACACCTGCGGCCCATAATGCCGTTAATTCACCAAAACTATGTCCTGCCGTAAAATTGGCTTTAAAACCAGCTTGTTGCAAAACCTTATATAAACCCATACTAAACGTACCAATAGCGGGTTGTGCATTTTGGGTTTTAGTCAAGGTCGTTTGTTGTGCTTTTTCAGCTACTTTATTAAAAACGGGAATTGGGAAAATCGTTTTGGTTAATTTTTCCTTGCCTTCTTTTTCAAAAGCAGCATCTATCTGTGCAAAAGCAGTCAACATTGGCGGAAATGCGTTGGTGATTTCTTTCCCCATTCCCACATATTGCGAACCTTGTCCAGAAAATAACGCCACTACTTTTGTATCGGCTGCTATACCGTTTGCCCGATAGTAAATTCCCTTAGGATGTTCCCAAGTCGATTTTCCTGTTTTTAATTGGTCGATTATAATTTGGAGCGTGGCACTACATTCGTTCGCATCACTTACCACAAAACCAACTCTTGCTTGTTGATTAGCAATTGCCCCTTTATTACTAATTGCTACTAAGTTATTAAATGCTTTACCTCCATCTTTTTCCATGCTTTGCCAAGCATTCTGGCAAATGGTCAATAATTCTGAAGGTGTATTCGCATTTAATAGAATGGATTTATAAGGTTGGTGAATTCTATAAGTTGGTTGTTGCGACTTGGTGTATTCTTCCATCGCAATATGAACATTGATGCCCCCAAAACCAAAAGCACTTACACTCGCTCGACGAGGCGTAGCCCCTTTCATCCAAGGTCGAGCTGCGGTATTGATATAAATCGCAGAATTTTCAATGTCAAATTTAGCATTCGGTTGCTCTACATTAATGGTTGGTGGCAATACTTTATGATGCAAAGCAAGTATCGTTTTAATAATACCCGCTGCCCCTGCTGCTGCTTTGGTATGCCCAATTTGTGACTTCACAGACCCTAGTGCAATATGCTGTTTTGTTGGGTTATCTTTTCCAAATACCATTTGCATGGAATTAAATTCCGTTGGGTCACCTGCGCCTGTTCCTGTTCCATGTGCTTCTAATAATTCAACTGTTTTTGGGTCAAACCCTGCCTCTTCATAGGCTCTTTCAATCGCCATTGCCTGACCAGAAGAACGTGGTGCATAAACAGATTTAAATCGACCATCACTAGAAGTTCCTACCCCTTTAATAACAGCATATATTTGGTCTCCATCTCTTTCTGCATCTTCCAATCTTTTTAAAACTATCATCCCCAATCCTTCCCCAATCAACATTCCATCCGCTTTATCACTAAAGGGGCTAATATTACCAGACTTAGAAAAAGCGGGTGTTTTAGAAAAAGACATATACATAAATGGCGAATTGTCGGTATCGACTCCACCCGTCAACATCATATCTGCTCGACCTTCGACCAATTCACTCAATGCCATTTTAATAGCACTTAAAGAAGCGGCACAAGCTGCATCTACTACCGAATTAATCCCTCCAAGGTCAAAACGATTGGTAATTCTACCAGAAATCACATTCCCCAAAAGCCCTGGGAAAGAATTTTCATTCCATCCAACATAAGCTTTCTTCATCTTATCCACAATCTTTGGAATGTCTTCTTCTGCTATACCACTTGCTCGCAATGCCTTTTCCCAAATTGGATATTGCAATCGAGCAATCAAAGGTGTAATCAATTTCTGACCACCACCAACACCTAATAAAACACCCGTTTTATCTTTTAATTCCCTAGTAAATTTAGGGTTTTTCTGCCCATAACCTGCATCTTCCAAAGCATCTCTTGCTGCTACTAATGCTAATAATTGAGAAGCATCCGTTACCTCTAAAATATTTGGCGGCAAACCAAATTCCATTGGATTGAAGTCTATATCTGGCAAAAAACCACCTCTTTTGCAATAGGTTTTGTCAGGGGCAGTCATATCAGGGTCGTAATAGTCTTCGATAGCCCAACGATTTGCTGGCACATCGGTAATACTATCTTTCGCCTGAATGATATTATTCCAAAATTCTTCTACGTTTTTGGCATCTGCGAATAAGGCAGACATTCCAATTACGGCAACAGGTGTTTTTCTAAGCGAATTATTAAGGTTCATAAATTAGAGGATGACAGGATTTTGCAAGATATACAGGATTGGGAACATCCCTCCTTAATACAGCTATTATCCTTGTATTTCTTTTATAAATTCTATTTTAGAAGTCAGATTAATTTGTTGTCAGACCATAAATTTTATTGATTAATCCATTTTACGGATAAGGCGAAAACTGGTAGTACAACTTGAATTTATTATCAGCTATTAGACTGTCTAAAATCTGACTTCTCTTATATGGTTACTCTAAATAGTTCTTCTTCCATCGTCAATATTTCTAAGCCTTTTTTTGTACACAATCCTTTTAAATATGGAATAAGTATACCAAAAGTTAAGCGTTCTTTACTGAATTTTTCCAATGGAAATTGATTGGTGTCTTTCAATAATTTAAGCATGATTAACACCGTTTTTGCCGTCACTTCTACATCCATATCTTTCACAAAGACGTCATCTTTAATACCCCATTCCGCTAAATCTGCTAAGTTTTGATGCGCAAAATTCCCCGTATTTCTATAAGATTCATTTAGTAATCCAGGGTAATAATGCAAAATGTCATTGAAGAAATTTGGGTTCACTACGTTTGCTCGCCTAATAATATGGTGAAGTAATTTCCCCATGGCGGTAATGGCATTTTCTGATGCTGTAATCAATGCCGTATTTTCGCCCTTGACCTTTTCGTGATAAACAGCTAAACATGCTTTTAACAAAGCCGTCTTATCAGGAAAATGTTTGTAAACCGTTCGTTTTGAAGTATGTAACTCCTTCACGATTCGGTCTATCGTTACTGATTTCACTCCGTTTTTCAGGAATAATTTTGTTGCAGTGTGTATTATTCTTTCTTGTTGGGTTATCATAATTTCATGAGCTAGTATCCCTTCAATTTATTAAAAAATTTGCCTCTTAATACTAGTGGTAATATTTTTGTTTCAACAGTACCATGCAAAGAACAGCATTTTTTTTGAATTTGTTGTGATGGATTTAAAAAATTAACATAAAAAGAAGATGATATGATTTAAATAAATATTTTGTGTTTTATTTTTTGTTTAATAAATTTTTTGTTACTATTGTGTTCTTTTCTTAGTTATCACAAAATTTTTATTGGATATTTCCCTAGGGTTTACACCCTAGGCTATGGTATTTCACTCCGTTGGAGCTGGGGGATACCACTTTCATTGTCCTAGGGTTGCACCTTAGGTTATGATATTTTGCTTCGTTGGAGCTGGGAGGATATGTCTTTCTAGTGCTTGAACGTTATATTTTATTTTACTGTACAAACCATTTTTTTAACCAAAAAACATACTATGCCACAATCGTTAGTAAAAAACTACGTCCACATTGTATTTAGTACCAAAAAACGCCAACCCTTTATTGACAAATCTATCGAATCGGAGTTACATGCCTATTTAGGTGGCACTTGAAAGGAATTAGGATGCCCTGTTGTAACCGTGGGAGGAGTGGAAGACCATGTGCATATCTTATGCTTGCTCTCCAAAATATTTCTTTAGCAGCGTTGGTCGGCAAAATAAAGGCGAATTCTTCTAAATGGATGAAAACAAAAGGGGAGCAATATGTCAACTTTTATTGGCAAAGGGGCTATGGTGGATTTTCGGTAAATCCTACTGAAACGGAAATCGTTAAAAAATACATTCAAAATCAAGAAGAACATCATAAAAATCGAACGTTTAAAGTAGAATATATACTATTTTTGAAAAAATATGAGATAGAATATGATGAAGAATATGTTTGGGATTGATAAAATCATTAAAACAATCTTTCTATAACCCCAAAGGGGTGACATATCATAACATGGGGTGCAAACCCTATGATTTGAAAGATAAAATAGCTAAAATGACAAAACCATGATTACAGCATTCCAAAAAATAAAAGGCATTGGCAGGTATAGCAATTATCTATCCACCAACGTACCTATGGAGCAGCAGGTAAAAGATTTCCAGCATTTCAACTTGATTTATGGCGAAAATGGCACAGGAAAAACAACATTCACCCATATTTTACGCTCACTAAAAGGGGAGGATGAATTCTTATTAAAGAAAAAGACTTTTGGGTATACGGACTCGCCTGAAGTGGTACTAAAAGCTAAACGATTAACGAAAACTACCTTAAGTTACCAAAATTTTCAATGGCAGGAACACGACCCGAACATAGAAATATTTGATATACACTTCATCAATAATAATGTTTATACAGGTTTAGAAATTCAGAATGACCATAAAAAGAAGTTGTTTGAAATTATTTTGGGGGATAATGGGGTACAGGTACTCAGACATAATTAGTTTTAATTTTCAGACAGGATTACAAGATTTACATGATTTTGATTTTCAATGAGTTAAATCCTGTCAATCCTGAAATCCTGTCAAAAGAAATATAAAGATAATTTTGTCCAGCTACTTATTTACCATATTAATCATTACGATGAACCAAACCATTGTTAAATAAAAATCAGTAAAGGATTGGAGGAAAAGTAAATTGATGATAGTCTAAGAGGCTTTGCTTGTCATAGCGTATACTTTTCCAAGATGATTTTTTTGAATAATTTTGTACTATGAAAAAAGCTTATCAACAACTCACTCAAGTTCCTATTATTGATGTCAGTTCATTGAGGAGAGGAGAAGGAAACCTCCAAAAAATAGCAATGGTATTAAGAAAAGCCTGCACAGAATATGGCTTTTTCTATATCCGGAATCACGGTATCAACGAACAATTACAACAAGATTTAGAAACCCTAAGTCATCAATTTTTCCAATTAGATTTGGAAGAAAGAATGCAAATCAAAATGGCATTGGGTGGCAAAGCATGGCGTGGTTTTTTTCCTGTGAAAGGTGAACTGACTTCTGGTAAACCAGATTTAAAAGAGGGCATTTATTTTGGGTCCGAATTAGCTGAAACAGATAAACGAGTCAAAGCAGGTTGGCCGATGCACGGAGCTAATTTATTTCCTGCCCAATTACCCGATTTTCGGGAAATAGTACTGACTTATATTGAAGTTATTACCGAATTAGGGCATCAATTAATGCGAGGTTTATCCCTTAGTTTGGGTTTGCCTGCCGATTATTTTAATACGCATTTCACCAATGACCCATTGACTTTATTCCGTATTTTTCATTATCCTTCTACGGAAAAGAAGCCAGCGGATGCTAATTTATGGGGCGTGGGCGAACATACCGATTATGGGGTTTTGACCATTCTCAAACAAGATAGTGTGGGCGGTTTGCAAATTAAATCGAAAGGGGAGTGGTTAGAAGCGCCTTATATTCCCAATACTTTTGTGTGCAATATTGGCGATATGCTGGAGCGGATGACGAGTGGCTATTATCGCTCAACCCCACATCGAGTCAAAAATAGAACCACTAAAAGTAGGCTTTCTTTTCCCTTTTTCTTTGACCCTAATTTTGAAGCGGAAATGCATGCTATCCCACTTGATCATTTGAATTTAACAGCTATTGAACAGACTGCCAATGAACGTTGGGACGGGGCAAATGTGCATAATTTTTCTGGAACTTATGGGGATTATGTTTTGGGTAAGGTGAGTAAGGTTTTTCCGCAATTGAAGCGAGCAGTTATTTAACTAATTCAAGTTGCGGACAATATAAAAAACCGGTAGTACTCTGATAATTATCGGAGTCAGGCTTTCCTGTCGAAGGCTTTTAGGCCTGAAAATATTGCTATTTTAGTCAAAACCGACCTAAAGGTCGGGGACGGGAAAGCCTAAAGGCTTTACTACCAGTTGTCCGCAACTTGAATTAACTATTATTCTAAATCTTCTGTACTAAAACTACCCAATCCTTATTTACATCAGCAGGAGGAATACCTAAATTAACCACATCCCCACCTTCTAATTGCTGAATAACGCCTTTTTGCAAAGCCCCACCTGTTCGAGGGTTATACCAATCGACTGAAAAAGTGCCTGATATGCTGGATAAATCAAGGGCTGCATGTCCGCCAAAAGTTAAATAAACCGCATAAATCTCCCCTTTTTTAGCCAAACAATAAGCTTGGTCGCCGTTTAATAATTCGTCATGGCTCTCCATTTCGATAAACGGCAAATGTGTTTGAAAAAAGGTCAATGCATGGCGGGTATAATCCCATAACCTATCTCTAGTTCGCCAATCTTCGCAGCCTAAATCATTATTATGATTGCGATAGCCAAAATACCATTCTGCCCCAGCACCACCTGCCATTAAATTACCCCATAAAGCCAAAGCTCTTACGGTATCTTGATTATTATCGGCTCGGTCATCAGGGTCAGCACCTCGCCAATGTGGGCCGATTTCGTCCATAGGCATGACCCATTGTTTGCCCGCTGCGGCTGATTTTTGCAACCAATCTTTGGTCACTTCATGGATGTATTCTTTGCGATTGACTTGCATAGACATGCCGTCTAAATCATCAAAACCTAAGAGTAAATTGAACAAAGAATCTCGATTATGGAAATCGGAATGAGAATGGATAACTACAAAATTTTGATAAGGGTCATGGGCTTTAATATAGCTAACCATTGCCTTTTGTTGAGCAGTATTTTGAGCGATAGGTGACCAACTAGCTGGCCCGTTTTCTTCCCCAATATTCCATTTAACTTGTGGGTGATGGGCAAAACGAGCAATTAATTCTCTTAAATATAATTTTCGTTCTTTGCCTGTATCACCATTATCTAGAAGCGTTTCATTTTCTGTTTCTTGGAGTACGATATGTTGCATTAACCCTAATTTATCCATATAGTCAAAGACAATTTCCCATTGAGCTAATTTGCTACAATCAAATCGGAATCGCTCATCGTATCTCATATAAGGAAAAACATCTTTACCATCGCCTTCGATATTCATAGTCAAAAAGTAAACACTATTCATGCCTTTAGATGCTAAATAATTTAAAGCACCAATCATGCCTTTGCCCTTGCCATCTTGCCAAGTCGGGTCACCTGTTTTCCAGTCTTTAATATGTGGTTCAAACTTATGTAAGCCATCTTTTGCCGACGCTTCCCCTTCTCGTTCTTGGGATAACCCACCTCTAGCTGTCCCATCAAAATCAAAATACCCTAGAAAATTTTCAGGACTATCCGCACCACCTTTTAAGAAATATTTACCCGATTCTGCATATTGTAAATACCGTTTGCTGACATACTGCAAACGACCATTAGTTCCAGCATCCGCCGCAGTTACTGCAATCGTACCTGTTTGTCCATCAAAACCAGTCGCTTCTCCTGCCTTTGAATCATCTGAAATAGCGATGTCCGTTCCTTTTCTAAAAGATACTTGGTATTGCCATTCTCCAATTTCATCTGGTCGAAAATGTACTTTCCAAGTAGCACCTGCATCAGCACTAGTTTCCGCCGAATTGCCATCCGCTGCATAAAAACCAGGAATAGTCTTAGATTTTTGCCCATTTTTAAAGGTGACGTTTAGTCGATAATTTAGGAAGGGATTGTCGTCCGCAGTCTCACTAGTTGGGTTGCCTTTAAAAGTAAGCGTTACTTTATCCCATTTTTTGACAGTTATAAGTTGGGTCGCTGTTGCGGTATGTTGGCAAGCAGTAAAACAATTAATAATTATAAAAAGCAGGAAGGACAAAAAGGTCAGTCGTTGCATGATGGTTAATTTTTTGATGAATAGTATATCAACTCTAGAAAGAATTTTTGTATAGTCTAGCGCTTCTAGAACTCAAAACAACTCAGGAAATAAATCTTGATAAGCCTTCCATCTTTCGTCAATTTTCTCTGAATCAGGCAATTTTACGCCAACCCCTTCAATCACATAGGAGGCAGCGGCATGGGCATAAGTAGTAGCTAAGGTAATAGATTTAGTTTCGAGATATTTCACTAAAAAAGAAACCCCAAAAACATCTCCTGCTCCTGTGGGATCTACTTCTTCTACTGGAAAAGCAGGGAAAGAAAAGGAGGCTTGTTGATAAAAAACAACTGCTCCTGCTTCTCCTTTGGTCATGACCACTATTTCTACTGCCTCAATAAGTTTTGGCAATATATGTTCCATACCCAATATATCCACTTCACTCATCAAAACAATATCTACTTTTTCTAATAAGGCGTAATCCATTTCTTTAGGAGAAATTTTCCCTTTTTCATCCCATTTTCTCAACCAACCTTGTATAGTGGCGGCGATTAAAGCATCTGGAAAACTATTCATTAAAGATTTATCTACTTCATCTGCAATTAAACATATTTTAACTACAGGCGCTTTTTGCCAAGCAAGAGGTAAATCTTCTGCCGTTAGTGTTTCTGCTCTTTCATATATATATTGTGTTCGGTCGCCATTTAGATAAACATTATTAAAAATGGTTGTCTTCTTAGCAGGCTTATTACAAACATTAATGCCAATACTGTCAAATCTTTCCTGAAAGAGAAAATCTTCTCCCACACTAGTTAATACAGAAACTGGCTGGCCTATCAATTTGCTGGCAATTAAACTAGAGTAAGCAGCGGTTCCACCTAAAATATAGCTAGACTCATGTACATCGTGACAAAAGAAACCTATGCATAAAAAAGGGGGTATTGATTGATAATTAGACTTTTCTATTTTCATTGTTGCTGATTATTGGTTGCTGGTTATCGTAGTACTATTTGCAACTAGCAACTACTATAATCAACTTCCAATTTTAAACTAACTAACGACGAAAGAATAAACTCACCCAAATGACAGAGTTATTTTTTGTCGTTACTAACTTCAATTAGAAAAGCGTAAAGATATAAAATAAGCTCATTCGAAGAACCCAACCTGTATATAAACGGCATTTATTTTTAGATATGCCTTTATAAAATAATAGAGGCACATCGTTTTCAAATTAAGAATTTAATTTTAAAATATTCTATATTTAAAAAGAATTGAATGGATTTGATTAACTTTAAAAAGGATAGAGCATGAGATATTATCTGTGTAGGAAGTGCAAATGTAGATTTGTATGCTGTAGAACATAACACTTCGATTAAAGCAACAATTGGTTTTGTAAAAAGCATTGGTGGGTCGCCCGCTAATATTAAGTAAAAATGCTAAATTAGTAGTTTGTAAACATGGGAGCAAAGGGTCAGTCGTTTTTACTAAAGCTGGAGAAAAAGTGGAAATGGGTATTTTTCTTGTTGATAAACTTAAACTCTAGGGTTCAGGAGATGCTTTTGCCGCTACCTTTTTAAATGCTATCTTTAACGATGGAAAAGACTTAAAAGAAAGTTTAACTTTAGCTAGTGCAGCAGGGGCTATTCTAGTCACCAAATATGGTTGTGCGGAAGCTATGCCTTCTAGAGAAGAAATCAATTGTTTCTTAAGGAAAAAGAAAAAAGAACAGTTGAGTTTTGCTTTATAGCTAAATTTTAGAAAAGGGATGATGCTGTATTTTAGAATTAATTGTCAAAGCCCCTTATTTTTTAGCAACGGATTAGGTTAGCAACGGATTTTTTAAAGGTGGGGACAATTGAGATTTGTTTCTAATATACCGACTTTACAGAACCGATATTGCTACTTTGGAATGGTTCAAAAATAACTTTACATTTTAGAATTGCAACTTACTGATTATCAGTAGTGT
>CAZXYA010000056.1:0-26333 GCA_964644655.1 uncultured Saprospiraceae bacterium
GAAAATCACCAGATTTATCATTTAGAAAGTAATGGCGAGGCATTAGTCATTTTTGATAAAATCAAATTGGCTCGGACAGATGAAACCGTTGCGTTTATAGAATATGGTAAAGAATTGGCTACGCTCTTAGATAGAAAGACAGCGGAGTAATGAATTTATCTCAGATAACTTTTAAATAAATAGGGTGAAATTTATAAAATATTTCTTATCTATCTTAATCTTATTATTGATAATTGGCGCTATTATCTATTACCCCAAATACCAAAGGGGAATGGAGATAGACGCATTAATGCAGTCGGACAAATACGCCCATACTTTTATCAATATGGATAAATATTTCCCGTCCAAGGAAATAAAAAAAGGAGGAAGTCCACATATTTTTCCAAAAAATACCCCAATTAGCCTGCCCACTTCTTTTACCTATCAAAATCAAACTTTTAATACCGCCGATTATCTAGATTCCACAGGTACTCAAGGTCTATTAGTCCTACAAAATGATAGCCTTGTTTTTGAACAATATTATAATGGGCAAACCGAAACCACTCGGCATATTTCTTGGTCAGTATCTAAATCTTTTGTGTCGGCTTTATTTGGCATTGCGATGGAAGAAGGGCATATCAAAAGTATCGACCAAAAAGTAGAGGAATATTTACCTGAATTAATAGGGTCGGGATATGAAGGCGTGAAAATCAAAGATGTTTTACAAATGTCTACAGGGGTTGGTTTTAATGAAGATTATGGGGATTTTAATTCAGATATCAATCGCTGGTTTCGTTCCTTTGCTTTTGGGGATTCGCAGGATGAATTTGCCACGACTTTAACACGAGTAAGAGCACCGGGCACTTATAATCATTATGTGAGTATCAATACCCATGTCTTGGGCATGATATTAGTCAAAGCAACGGGCAAAAGTTTAACCCAATATTTACAAGAAAAAATTTGGCAAAAAATAGGCATGGAACATAACGCCTATTGGGTAGCGGATAACGAAGGCATGGAAATGGCATTAGGTGGTTTGAATGCTACTTTGAGAGATTATGCCAAAATGGGGCAACTCTTCTTGCACGAGGGTAATTGGCAAGGAGAACAAATTGTCCCAAAGGCATGGGTGAAAGCATCCGTTACTCCCGATGCTCCCCATTTGATACCAGGCAATCCCAATTCTGCGGATTCCAGTTTAGGCTATGGCTATCAATGGTGGATTCCAGAAAGTACCCAAGGGGAATTTATGGCAATCGGTGTTTTTCATCAGATGATTTATATCAATCCGACTACGCAGACGGTGATTGTTAAAAATGCGGCGAATCCTCGGTATTTGGATCCTACGAATATTTATTCTAATGAGTTGGTTAGTTTGGCGTTGTTTCGGGAGATGGCGCAGCAACTCAACATAAAATAGAAAATAGAATTTTAGTTTTCCTATTACCTTTTATGGTTATCTTGGAAAACTAAAATCCTAATCAGGTAAAATCACTTTACTACACTAGCTTTTTTAACGAAACGACCTTAAACTAGATGGAGGATAACCGTATTTTTGGGAAAAACTAGTGGAAAAATGAGACAAGGAATTAAAGCCAACCATGTAGATAATTTCAGAGAGTCTTAAATCTGATTTTTCGATAAGTTGTTTGGCGTGTTCTAGCCGAATTTTCCTAATATAGGCAGAAGGATTTAAGCCTGTCTGCTTTTTTATCTTTTTGAATATCTGGGCATTGCATAAGAATAAAGAACGACTAAGTTTTTCGACGGTAAAATGTTCATTATCTAGATTTTGCTCAATAATGACTTTTACTTGTTCCATAAATTTAGGTGGATAATTAAGGTGCATACTGTTTTCGTTTTTAAAAATTAAATAACCCTTTTAGAGCTATCATTAATCTTATTTGTCGAAAACAAAAGTGGCAGGTTTGGGTATTCGATTTTTGTACTAATCGTGCATTTGGTTGTATTATTCGTGCATTTTCAGACCAAATTGCTCCTAATTTCCCCTTTTGGGGGTTTTTCTATAACTAGACGGCGTTTGTTTGTAACGTTTCTTAAACTGTTTAGTAAAATGTTCCGCTTGTTTAAAACCAGTTAAAAAAGCAACCCTGCTAATCTTTTCATTTGTTGTTTTTAATAATTTGGCAGCTTCTGTTAGGCGAATTTCTGTAATATAATCTGTTGTAGGTATACTCGTTAGCTGATTGATTTTTCGCCTCAATGTTTCTGGGCTTATAAAAAAATGAGCAGCCAAACTAGATGCAGTCAGAGAAGTAGGAAGCGCCTCTTTCACCAAACTAATAATCTCAACTAATAAAGGGTCTAATGCTTTATCAGGTTTTGGATTATCCTGATAGTTGAGATAATAATCTTGTAACATAGCTCTTTGTTTTAACAACCTGTTTATTTGAACTTTTAATTCTTGTGGTTCAAAGGGTTTTTCTAAGTACACATCCGCATCTTGTTCTAATCCTACTATTCTAGCTTTTACGCCTGTTTTTGCAGTTAAGAGAATAATTGGAATAGGTCTTGTCATTTTATCTTGTCTTAACTCTCTACAAACTTGATAGCCATCTTTTTTCGGCATCATTATATCAGATATAATTAGGTCTGGAATGATTTCTTTTGCTTTGTTAACGCCTTCTTCTCCATTTGTTGCGACTTCAATTTCGTAACTTTGTTCTAGGCTTATCCTTAAAAAAGCCAGTATATCTAGATTGTCTTCTATGATTAATAGGATTGGTAAATTGTCTTTTTCGTTAACAAAGGGATTGGGAATATGAACAGGTAAAATGGTATTAATTTTAAAAGTATCTTCCATTTTCTTAGCTTTGGTAGTAATTGGCAGCTCAATAATAAATTCACTCCCTTTTCCTAATTCACTATTGACCGCTATAGAACCATTTAATAAGGTAACTAATTGGTGTGTCAACGCCAATCCAATTCCTGTACCTTCAGCTTGGCGAGTAGAAGAATCGTCAATTTGCTTGAATCGATCAAATATAAATGGTAATGCTTCTTTTGGCATTCCTATCCCATCATCTTTGATTTTTATCTGGCAAAAAGATTGTGTGGACGCTTTTATCAAAGTGGTTTCTACTAGTATTTCGCCTTCTTCATGCGTAAATTTCAAAGCATTCCCGATCAAATTGGTCATAATGGAAGCCAATTTTTCGGGATCTATATCCATAAATAAGTTTTCAGTAGGTCTATCAAAAGTAAGATTAATACCTTTTGTAGCAGCATAAATTTGAAAAGATGCCACTAGGTGGTCGATGTAAGCTAGTATATCTCCTTGTAAATAATTTACATTTAAATGACCAGATTCCAATTTTGCTAAGTTTAATAATTGATTGACTAAATTTAACAAATTTTGCCCATTCCGTTCAATCAGTTGCAGTCCTTCTGAATAATATTCTTTCGGATTATCCTTCACCTCTTTCGCCATACCCAAGATAACGGTCAGAGGCGATCTGAATTCATGGGTAATATTGGTATAAAGCGTTGCTTTGGTTTGATCTAATTCTTTTAGCCGCTTGGCTTCGGCTTCGGCTAGTCGGCGGTTGAGTTGCAAGGTATATAATCCATAAATAGCTAAACTTCCTAAGAGTAAATAGGCTAGGTACGCTTGCCAAGTTTTATAGATAGGAGCGCAAATGATTAATGTTAATTGAGCAGGTTGTTTGGACCAAATTCCATCCGCATTCGTGGCATCTACTTCAAAAGTATATTGACCAGGTGATAAATTAGGGTAACGGGCAAAGTTCTCTGTCTCAGATTGTACCCAATCATTATCTACCCCTAGCATTCGATATTTAAATTGATTGGCATCGGGGTTTACATAATCTAAAGCCGCAAATCGAAAGGATAAGGTATTTTCATTAAAGGGTAATTCTAGCTCTTTAATAAAACTAACATTTGTGGCTTCTGTTTTTTCACATTTCAATTTTTCTTTGGGCTGTTCATCGTTGACTAAAATTGAAGTAATAATCGGATTGACTTTGGTAGAATCATCCTTAATTTCTTTGGGGTCGAATATATTGAGGCCATTCACACCACCAAACATTAATTTACCTGATTTACTTTTGTAAGAAGCAAAGAAATTGAACTCTTGAGATTGTAAGCCATCTGATAAATGAAAAACCCTCCATTTACCTAATTTAGGATTATAACGAACTATACCTTTGTTGGTACTGAGCCATAGGTTGTCGGAATTGTCTTCTTTTAGGACGCCGATTATGGATTGGAAGGGGAGTATGGTATCTTTTTCTATTTCATATTTATTGTTGAAATAATTTAAGGAATACAAACCTTCTGTGGTGGCTAACCAACATTTTTGATTCAAGGAATCTTTATACAAGAAATTAACAAATGGTTCGAATTGTAAGGTTGTATCGAGATGAAAATAATCTTTGGTCAAATGACCGATCAGAAAGGAATTTTGTTGTTCTCTCAATAAGATTTGATTATTTACATTAAATTCTTCTATCCAAGTAAATCCATTTTGAAGATTAGTAAATCCGTTTATAAATTTAAGTTCTTTCGAAGTGGAGTCATATTTAAATATTCCTTTGGTTGTGGAGGTAATTAATGTTCCTTGACTTAATTCCTTTGTATGAATAAATGATATTGGTGTTTCTTCAGATATGCCATTTATTGTTATTTTTTCAAACGAAATTCTGTTTGGGGATAGTTGATATAGCCCAGTTTCATCACAAACTAATATTTTTTGTTGAATATAATTTATAGAATAAGGCTGACCATTAAAAAAAGGTACTTTTTTACCTTGGAATATGGAAGATTCCATTAACCTTTCATCTTTATGGAGTCTAGAAATTCCATTTAATGATAAACACCAATAATTTTGTTTATTATCTTGTGTTACTGAACGAATATAGCTATTATTCGCACTTTGGTTTACCTTTTTTTGTAAAGTAGCTTTGATTCTATTTTTCCTTAATTTCGCATAAAATATGCCTCTACCTTGTGTAGAAATCCACAAGGTATTGTCTTTATCATAAAATAATTGGTCAATAGGTAGCAAGAAAAGACTAATTTCTAAACCATCAAATTCTGATAATCTCGCTATAAGCTGTTGCTTTTTTTTATCAAAGTAAAATATTCCATTTGATCTAGTTCCTACTAAAAATATACTGGAATCAATTTGAACAAGCGCATTTACGCTTTTTAAAGAATCAGACTCAAAGACAAAAAAACGATCTAGTTTTTGATTTTTAGTATTTAAATGGGCGAATCCTTCCTCTGTACCTAAAAGTAATATTGAATCTTCTGATGGATAAATAGCATTGATAGATAACTCGTTTAAAAAAGTATCTTTTTGTAGAATCTGATAATTCTTTATTTGGATTACTTCTAGCCCTTGATTCAATGGCGTATATAATAAGTTTATGCCTTTTTCTTGAGTTATTACTAGCTTAGAATTAATGTTTAAATCAAAATTACCTACAAAAAAAGGATCATCAAATGATTCTTCCTTAATCACAAAGAGTGAATCATTAATTCTTAACCAAAAGTCATTATTTGTTGAATCAATTTCTAATAAATAATAAGCTCCTAATTTTTCTTTTCCCTTATTGGAGATTGTCAAAAAATCAAATGCATCTTTTAAACTATCATATCGCTGTAAACCATCAGAGACACTAAACCAAAGGCTACCACTTTTATCCTCAAAAAAATTGCTTAAGGGACTTATATTGTTGATGATAGAGGTAGTATCTCTAGGATCATGCTTGTATTGATGAATTTGTTGACCGTCAAATTTATTGATTCCATCATTAGAGCTAATCCAAATGAAACCACTCTTATCTTTATACAAATAATAATTATAATTTTGAGAAGAAAGACCATTTTTAGTGGTCAGATGTTGAAAACTGATTGGGTCATTTTGACCATTTAGAAAAAAATTACTAAATACTGCAGTTAATAAAAAAAAGCTTTTCCTAAAACTAATGAAAAAAATCATCCGCTAATTACTATTTATAGACTCTTCTACTTTTTTGTCTTAAAAATAGGGTTTAATGGGAAATTCTAAACTTCTTTGACAAAATAGTATCTAAATGAGATAGGTATAAAATTTTACACCTGCTAATCTTTTGTATCATGATACGCCAAGTTAGCATTTTAAAGGGTTTTTAAAAAACTCAATTGAGGGAGTATAAAAAAAAGCTCCTCCTTTGAAATGGACAAATTTTTTAAAATCAAATTTTTTACTAGAATCATTCCCCCAATGATAATACCATTTTTTATTCAATTCAGTATCTTCGTTGCTAGAAGCGAGGATTGAATCAACAATTTTCTCATTCCTATTATTTTTTTCCTTTCTATAACTAGATCCGCCATTAATCCAAGATTCTTGCATCACTTCAAATTGTCTAGGGTGCCCCTGAAAACATTGAAATAATAATCCTTTAGGCTTGTTATTTTCATAGTAAGGAATACTTCTTCTTATAATCACCATTGGAATAAAATTCCCATCTATTATTTCTTCTGCATCTCTTGAATTAACAATTCTTATATGGGCTTGCTCTGGACATTTAAAACCATTTTTATCATCTGCATATGTTGTTCCTATTATCTCCCATTTACCTTTTTTGAATGAATGGAAAGGGCATTTATTTTTCTGAATATCGAATTTATTGAAATCCTCTATTGCTTTTTTTTGCTCTTCTGTTTGTGCTGTTGCTGCTAGCGGTTTATCAGAAATGGCAAGTGGTGTTCCATCTTGAAATCTCCCCATAACTAAAGCCCGTGCATAACTCTCTGGAACACCTATTGCCTCAGCCATTTTCTTTATCTCATTATGAAACTTATCTACTTCTTGTTCTAATTTCATAAATGCTAAAAAACTGCCATTGTATTTATCTAAAACTAATGGTAGTTGCCCAGCAATAGGGTTGTGATTTTTATCCGCTAACTTTATACTAGTGATGCCATCTTTATAACCGAATGGCTCTGTGTTATTAGGAATTATTTGGCCCTTTTCAGTATGGAAGATTCTAATTTTATAAGTAACCGCCAAGGTTTCGATTTTTTCTTCATTTTTATTTAAGTCACCTCCTGCAATTTTAACCATAGCATGGACTTCGTCTTTAAAAATTGAATTCCAGTCATCTGCAAGAGCATCTGGAAATAATTCTTTATCTTTTTCAGAAAATCCCCAAAAAAAGGGATCATCTGTCGGATACCCCTTTTCTTTTGTGTAACCTAGTTTTTTTAGACCTTTTGCGGTTAGATGGCAAGAGATTAGCGATTTGCTGTTTTCATCTCTACTGTTTCTTTGAACTTTTCCAGAAGAAATGTCTAAATCTTTCAGAAAAGAAGCAATGCTATTTTTATCAGCCGATAGAAAGTTAATAAAAAGGCTAAGAGTTTCGGCTTTCTTATGATGCTTGAGTATTCCTGCTTGAATTTTTCTTAGTTTTCTCATAATTTTTCAATTCTAATTTGACTTTGAGTATTTTTCAATACTCAAAGTCAAAATTTAAAAATAACGCTATACTTTAATAATGATGATGAATACTAATTACTTATATTTCATTTAAGGCATTTTTTAAACCAGTTAACTTTAATTTTTTATTTCCAGTAGTATCTCTTATCGGTGGACAACCATAGATGATTATATTGTGATCATCTTGTAAATCAATACTTCCTCCATCGTTATCTTTTTCCTTTACGGCAATCATAATAGGGCAGATCTTCCCCTCCACCAATATATGCTTTACTTTCACCCCTAGTAATTCATCTTTACCTTTGACATGTTCAATCAATTTCTCAACATCATCAACATTGAAAAAATATTCTTTTCTTGGTGTATCAGATTCTGTATCCATTTTAACTGTTCCCTTTACGTCTCCAAATATTGAATAAGCCATAATAATTCTCAATTTTAATCTTAAAAAAATGTGTAGTTCTAAAACAACCTACTATTCACATCAATAAACCCTATTTATAGTTACCACTACAAATAAGATCGATCAATTATCAAAGCCAATAATAGGAATAGCCATTAAGGTGGTTGTGTCGTTCTCTGCATAGTTTAGTTAGTTATAGAAATTAGTTTTCTCTAATAAAAAGAATTACCTACTGATACCATTGCCTAAGAAAACATTAACCTACTTGTTTAATGCAAATAGGACAATGGAAGCATTTTTAGACAATGATTCAATAGATAGTTGCTGATAGTAGCACCTTTTTAGAGGGGATACTATAAAAACAACTTAAATTAATGATGTAAGTTTCGTTATTGGCACAAAGGTAGGAAACAAAAAATGATATTACCAAATATTTTGCTAAAAATAATAAAATATTATTTTCAACTCATTAATAATTATTTAGCATTATTTTATTCTGTTTTTTAAACTTAAACTCCTATTTTATTTTATATAAAAAGTATCGGCCCAAGCAAATTTATAAATAAATTTACCCATTAATTTGAACTTATAATGCATAAACTTGCACTTATCGTGCATTTATTTTTCATAACAGTTTGAATACGAAAAAATATTCGTTAATTAATTGTTATTTTTAATACGCAAAGAAGTAGGAGAATACCCAAATTCAGTCAAAAAGCACCGAGAAAAATAAGCCAAACTTTGAAAACCAGTACTAAAAGCAATCTCCGTAATAGATGCCTCTGTCTCCAAAATCCATTGGTGAGCCACAGCTAATCTCTTTTTTCGGATATAAATAGAGGGAGAATGGCCTGTTTGTTTTTTGATTTTTCGATAAATTTGGGATGGGCTAAGGTGTAAGTGTTGAGTCAAAATTGATCGTAAGTCAACAGCGCTCAGATGTAGATTGATGAGGGTATCTATTTTTTGCAAGAAAGATTTAGGTAACTTTTTCATGAGTTGATTTAAATTTCTCTCTTTTCGATGCTTACCTCTTCAAAATCCCAAACATAGGGCAAAAATTCTGCTACCCTATTTCCATCTACTAGTCGGATTGTTTCTGCTACTATCTGAGGTAATATCCAGTCATTATAATAAATTTGACTGTCAATTTTTAATCGTTCTGTATCTAACCAAACCGTCAAATATTTACTTTTTCTCCAAATATCAAATTGACTAATATTTTCCTCTTTTGGACGATAATACCAATCCCTGAACAACCGATTGAAACTAGACCTATCTAGCTGAGGATTAAAGATAATTTTAAGAATTAACGAATTTTGCTCATCCTTTTTAGCCGCCGCTGCATATCTAAAATAATAAAAGATACGCAGCCTTATTATTTTACAAAAGTGAGTAAGTGTATTAATTTCTACCGTCCATCCTTTTGATAAATAGAAATTAATAATTTCTACTACTCCCTTTTTCATTCGGTCTTCTAATTTACAAATTTTTAGAAACCACCCATTGACATGTAATTCATTATGAAACGTTTTTATCAATTCTAATTGAATAAAATCTGGAGCTATTTCGATGTCGGCTATATTCACAGATTTAGTTTTCAATCCGCTTAATACATAGTCTAATTTTTGACTATTTAATTCGTAATAGGAGCGAAATTCTATAGGTATTTTCTGCATAATTTATTATTTTACTTGAGTGAAATTAGATTTTATTTTGTTCCACCTCTCATTTGTTACCTACCCTAAACTTGATGCTTATTCTACCCAAATCCATTTTCTTGGAAATATCCTCACTATTTTTTGAAGGTGTACTGACTTTTATCTTTTGATAAATATTTCCTTTCTCTAACTTGATTTCATTTCCCAATCTAATTTTACTTTCATCTACTTTTAGGTCATTATAGTCTATTTCAAAGAGTGTTAACTCTAGAGGAAACTCTATTTGAATATCATTAATAAAAGGATAAACTTGCAGATGACTGACTTCATCAGGTAAGTCATAAGATTTGGTCTCAATTTGTTTTATGGCACTATTCACCTCCTCGTGTATCGTACCAATTAATTCGGCTAAAAAATTCGCTTTCATATTTATTATTCTACTGGTTTTAAAGGTAAGTAATCAGTACTAAAATCAATTTTGACACTTCCAAAAATGTCGATGTCTGTTCCTACATTAGCCACATTTCGAGCGTTTACCGTTGTAACTGTTAGTTTAGATAACCCACCTCCGATTCCTGCACCTACTCCAAAACCAACTTTACTAAGTAAACCACCTACTTTCCCACTTATTTTTCCTGAAAAACCACCCTTACTCGTTTTTCTTTTGTGAAAATTATATTTGGAATCTGTAATATCCCAAGTTTCAAACATTAATTTAGTTTCTATAGTCCCTTTATCTACAACTGTTCTGACAAGCCCCATACTGACCATTTCTCGGAGAAGGGAATATTTAGATTGCGCAATTCTGATTGCTATAGCATCTCTTAATGCAGCAACAGTCGAATTTAGTTCTATCGAATTTACTGGATTATTGTCCGTATATTCATTTGAAATTGTTGTAACAGCATTTGTATTGATTGCATCTACATCGGTTCCATCTAGTCTATCAGCATTATCAATACTATCTAAAGTTTGATCGCTTTCCTTTTCATCGATTGCTTCAAGTTTATTTTCTGCTATCCCAATGTCTAGTAAAAAATTAATTATTTCCTCCCCATCAATTCCATCCTTTGTTTCATTGATATATTCCGTTAAATTTTTTGAAGTAGCACTAAGCAGGGCAACATAGTTTTCTATTTGGGAAACATTACTTTTATTAATGGCATCAAAAACACCAGTAATTAATTTTGCGGTAAATTCTGGAAACCCAATTTCGGGTAATCGTTTGGCAGCTTCTAATGCTCTATTCGTTCTTAATCTTTTTGGAAATGGCATAATTAGTATGGTTTGTATAAATTAATAAAAAATGAAATAAATGATAATAGGCAGTAATGTCTTTCTAAAACCGTATCCGCATAAACAAATTAACCCCTTCCGCTTCTTGTTCTATGGTAATTCTACTAACGTCTTTAATACCTGCGGCTTGGGCGAGGGTGATTAATTGTTCCTCAGTTCGATGGTGTAAATGCCATGCGGTTACATCCATTCCTCCTTTTGTTGGGTTAGACAAATGAAAATTGCCTAAGATAATTTCCCCTTCTGCTTTGACATTTTTGATAAATCGTTGGAGAATTCTACTAAAAGTTTTATTATCAAAATAGTCAAATAACCCTGCTGACCAGATTAGGTCATATTGCCTGTCTGTAGAAAAACGAAAAATATTCTGATGTATAAAATGGATTTTAGGGTTATTCCTTGTTAGTTGTTGCCCATAGGCAATGGCATTCTTATCTAGTTCAATACAATCAAAAATTATTGGTGCGTTTGGTTGTCGTTCATAAAATTCTTTTAAATCTCGGCATGGGCCACTTGCTAAATTTAAAACTGTTAAGGATTGATTAGTACTACATTTTTCCACTAATATATTTTTGAAATAAGTTTTCCGATTTCTTACTGCTTTTGCACCTGGCGTTTGCTGAAAGTATTCATCCCATTTTTTCAGATTGACATCTTTTGAAATATCCTGTTGATAAATACGGTCTATGATTTCATAGTCTCCTTTATATCCGTGTGGGGCTGAATAAACTAAACCAAATAGTGATTCTGAGTTGTTATAAACTGGTGACAATGCTTTTCTTATGGATTTCAAAGCAACTTCATCTTGTCCATAATTTTTCCATACGCTATTATACCAATTGTCTAAAGTCGCATAATCTGCTACACTTGGACCGTTCTTTTCCATTAAGAAATGGATATATTCTATCTCTTTTTTCAATGATTTTTCATTTCTAATTTCTATCATTTTTCCTGATTTTTAAAACCCTATCCGCATAAATAAATTTACTCCTTCTTATTCTTGTTATATCGTAATCAGATTGAGATCTTCAATGCCTGCGGCTTGGGCAAGGGCAATGAGCTGTTCTTTTGTTCGGTGGTGTAAATACCATAAACCAAATTCCATATAATTTTTGGTAGAATTTCTAGGATGGAAATTACCAATAACTAATTCCCCTCCTTTTGATACAAAAGGTAAAAACCGTTGTAGAATCCTCACAAAAGTTTTATCATCAAAATAATCAAAAAGTCCTGCTGACCAAATAAGCGGATATTTCCTAGATGGGAAAAATTTAAAAATATTGGCTGCTATGAAGTGGACCCTTGTTAAATGTTTATCTAAAAAATGACTTGCATAATTAATGGCTTTTTTATCTATTTCAACACAATCAAATTGAACATTTTTATCAGTCGCACTTTTCTCAAAAAACTCCAATATATCTCTACACGGTCCACTTGCTAGGTTTAATACCTCTAGCCCATTTTGATGTTTTTTACATTTCTCATTTAATAATTTTTTAAAATAAGTCTTTCGATTTCTAATCGCTTGAGGAGCGGCGGATTGCTGAAACCATATATCCCATTTTTGATATTTTGGGTTACTAGAAATATGTCGTTGATAAATTTTATCAATTATTTCAAAATCACCTCTATATCCGTGAGGTTGGGTATAGACGAATCCTTGCATTGTTTCGGCAGATGAATAAGCAGTTTTAAAGGCTGCCCTAAGAATATCTATATTATCGATAGTAAGCCTGTCTTTCTTTTTTAGCGTATCAATTTTGTTATACCAACGCATAATATTCGAGTAATCTATGGGATCAGGGCCATTTTTTTGCATTAAATAATTGATATACTCAATTTCTTTTAGTAGGTCTATCTTATCTTTAGTTTTCACCATTTTATTATTTAATTTTCTCAATTTTCAAAAAATAATTCACCCCACTTGGTTCGGTAACCACTTCTAATTTTCCTATCTGTTCTTTAGGGATACCACTAGCAAAATCAATGACCTCCTGCTCGGTTCGATGAATCAAATACCAATCACAAAGGCAATTCATCGCCCAGATAATTCCTTTTGGCATAGCATGAGAGACATTACCAATCAATAGTTTTCCACCAGGTTTTAATAAATCAAAAAGAACTTTAGTTAATTGAATCGTACCTTTTTTCGGGTCGTCGTAGGTTTTGATATAATCAAATAAGCCTATAGAATAGATAAGATCGTAAGTATTAGATCGTAGCTTTTCTAAATTATATTTTATCGGTACAAATACCTTTTGTATTCCTTTAAAATCTTTTTTCGGCATACAATAATTCAAAAAGAGTTTTCTCGGATAAGCAATTGTTCGATTTTCTTTTATTAAATGAAAAGCATTAGCTATGGCATATTTTAGGTTAGGGCTTTGAATCTTTTTCTGAGCATTTTTTAATGTAATTATATCATGGTCTAAAGCAGTAAAATTTAATTTGTCAAACCCGATCTCAATAGCATCATATATTTCTTGTGCGGGTCCTGCTGCTAAACTCAATACTTTTCCTTTACCCAATTTTTTGAATTCATTAAGCATTAACTGCCGTCTATTTCTAATTGCAACTCCTGCCGCGCACTCTGTTCCCATTCTATGCATTAATTTCTCAAATAAGGTCGTTCCTTCGTATTGATTTCTATAGATTAGCGCCATCATTTCCGCATCTCCTGCGTAACCTCTTGGTTTGAAAATACTATGATAGAAATAAGGCGCGCCTTTAAGCAAATCATGGATTCCCAACTTGGATAACTGATGAAAATTTTGTTGTTTTTGCTTAAGCGTAAAATCTAAGGTTAGATTCCCTAAGTACTCTAATAACCTATAATATTCACTACTATATTTAACTAAAAAGTCATCTAAAAAAGCTTTTTCTTTTGTTGGGCTTACGCTGTTTTTATCAAGCTGATTTTTTAAATCCAGATGAAATTCATTAAAATTCTTTACCCCCTTTGATAAGTTAACTGAATCTATTTGTATCATATTCAAAATGTCATTGTATACTGAAAAGTAGGAAACCACCCCAACTGATTAATCGTCACCACATTCTGCGCCAAAGGGCTATAATACTCTGCAAAAACATTAGAGATATTAAAGACATTATCGACATTGAAAAAGACTTCGTGGGAGATTTTAGGACGATTGAGGCGGTAGCTAATTTTTATATCTGTTCGAAAATAATTTTTATGTTTTAGGGCAAAGGTTTGGTCTTTTAGGAATACAGGGAAGCCTGCATTTTGGGAGGCCATCAAGTCTATGGGTGTAAAGCGCCTACCACCTGCATAAGTGGTTTTAAAGTCCAATAGAAGTTTGTTATTTTTAAATACCGACCATTCTCTGCCTGCCAATACATTAAAAATATAGCGCGCATCAAATTTGGAGTTATACCATTGTCCATTGCCTGCCTGATAGCGAGAACGAAAAAGAGAAGTCGTGAATAAGAAATAATAATTGTCGTGATAAAATTTTTCGAGGGTCAATTCTAAACCATAATTATAGCCTTGCCCATTATTGACCAAAAAGTCTTCTTCACTAATCAGAAAATCACCTCCTTCGTTGAACAAAGAAAAAGTACTGTTTTCATTTGCTTGGTGGACAGGTATTTGGTTTAAGGATTGATAATAAATTTCTGTTTTCAATCGCCAATCAGGTCGCCATTGCCAATCGTAGCCCAATACAAAATGGGTACTTTTGGTAAAATCCAAATTAAAATTACTTAATAGCGTCTCATTCGTTGAGGGAGTTGCAACAAAATAAACAGGCAATCTTTGTAATTGCCCGTGAGTGCCAAAACCAAAATTCAAGCTGCTTTTTGGGCTTAGTTGTTGCTTCAAACCTGCTCTGAATTCTAGGGAATTGGTTTGATTTAAGCCAAAATATTGATAATGAATTCCTCCAGTTAAAGTAGTATTCGTTTTTGTCCGCCATTGCCAAGAAGAATAGGCTTGTACTAGACTAGCTTCCCCATTCCCTTGTCGAAAATCTGTTAAATCAAAGGTGATGGGTACCCTAATCTTTTCATCAATGGTGAAAGTCCGCCGGCTAAATAAAATACCTGTTTTAGTCGTCAGTCCTTTACCTATTTTTTGATTGATAAAGGAGTGAATTTGTATTTTAGAAAAACGGTTTCTATTGCGTTGAAAAGGCAAGATGATAGTAGGATCTTCGGCACTAACCGAATCTACCGTTGAATTTTCTTTGCTGCCCGATAGCCCAAGCGTTGTATTCCAATAGCCCTTTTGCCCAATTGGCCGCTTCCAAGTCACGCCTAATACGCCTAAATTTGCTTTAAAATCATAATTGGCATTATCCGTAAATTGAATATCAAAATTAGAAGGGTCTCGGTCTTTGGCTAATACTTGATAGGTGCTGATTCCACCTAAGCCAAATAAGGCAATACTTCCTTTTTTTAACGGAAAGTGTAATTTAAAAGCGCCATCTTGATAGATGGGTTTGCCCGAAAAGCCAATATCTACATTGACCCATTTGGTTAGAATATCAGTCGTTGAATAGCGATAATTGGCTAAAAAAGAAGCTTTACTCCTTTTGGAAAAAGGGCCTTCTGCCATCACTTCCAAACCTAAAGCACCTCCTGCTACCAAATATTCTCTTTGTTCATTATTTCCTTTGCGCATCCGAAGATCAAAAACACCTGAAGTGGCATTGCCATATTCGGATGGAAACGCACTTGTCAAGAAATCAGAATTCGACAATACATTGAGATTCAACATGCTAATTGCGCCACCGTTACTCCCTGCTAAAGCAAAATGGTTGGGATTTGGAATGTCTAAATTTTCTAATCGCCACAATAAACCTAAAGGCGAATTGCCTCTAATAATAATGTCATTCCGGCTGTCGCTACTGCCCGACACGCCTGCATAATTCTGTGCCATCCGACTTGGTTCATTCCGGCTTCCTGCATATCTACCTGCTTCTTCCACCGTAAATTGTCTAGCACTAATGCTTGCCATTTCATTGATGCTACCGCTTTTGTCTTTAGAGGCTTTTACAACAACCGTTGCTAAATCGGTAATGGATTCTTGTAAATAAATGGTTAATACCACCTCTTTTCCCGAATTAACCGCTAAATTAGATAATACTTTTTCTTCATAGCCTAGATAGGCAATTACTACTTCTTGCCGACCTAAAGACACCTGTTCTATTCTAAAATTACCTGAGACATCAGACGTAGTTCCATTATCCGTACCTACCAAATGAATAGTCGCTCCGATTAAAGGCAATTGACTATTTTGATCTAAAATTTGCCCTCTTATAGTTTGCACCAATGTTTGGGCAAAGGCTAGTTGCCCAAAGCAATAAAAAAGTAATATGGACAATAATTTTCTCATTGCCTCAAAGGTAGGTGCAATCTCTATGAGTCGTTTGTAGTTATACTGCAATTATTTTCACTTATCATTCATAAATACAGAAGTAGTTTTACTACCATTTGAATAGACAAATAATTCCTGATTTTTTGTATATTCGCCCTTAATAGCTTTTGCCCATTCCATCTAAAAAATCCAATTTATGAAATACCTAATTACCCTTTCCATCCTCCTAATTTCCCTAAGCACCTTTTCCCAAGAAGCCCACCGAAGGTGGCGAAAAATGAATCAAATCCGCAATGATAAATTTGATTTAATCCTACCAGAAGTAATGCGAGAAAATAATATTGACATGTGGATTATCATGAATCGAGAAGGCAGTTTTGACCCTTTATATCCAGACATGGGGGAAGGCTATGTGGGCTCAACGGGATATTATGTGTTTACGGACAATGGGGAAGGACGTATTGAAAGGGCCGCCTTAGGCATTAGTGGTTATCTATTAAAAGAAGGCGGTGCTTATGATCATTTTGGATCGGATTTAGAATTGAAGGAATATGTTGCTGAAAGAAATCCTAAACGCATTGGGCTGAATTTTTCCAAATATATTGGTGGGGCAGATGGCTTATCTTATTCGGGATATCAAGAATTAGCCGAAGTATTGGGCGAAAAATATGC
Organism: uncultured Saprospiraceae bacterium; assembly: GCA_964644655.1. Classification (GTDB taxonomy): domain Bacteria; phylum Bacteroidota; class Bacteroidia; order Chitinophagales; family Saprospiraceae; genus JAFMDF01. The sequence goes on from CAZXYA010000056.1 coordinate 16,821, forward strand.
GGCTAGATTTGTAACTGCCGAAAAATTGGTGTCTGATTTTAGATCGAGGCGAGTGGCAAGTGAAATTGCAGTTTATGGAGAAGCTTGCGAATTGTCTTATACGATTGCCGAACGTGCTTTATCCAATGAAGTGATTACGCCCGGTATTACGACGCTAGAAGACGTGGCTTGGTGGATTAAGGAACAACAATTTAAACACAATCTGGAATCTTCTTTTGGGATGCCTTCGGTCTATATTACTGGTCCACGGGGAATCCTTGCCACTTCTACTGACAAAATTATTGAACGAGGAGACGTCATCATGTTGGATTATGGGGTTGGCTTAATGAATATGTACACCGATATGAAAAGAATTGCTTATGTTTTAAGGGAAGGCGAAACGAGGGTCCCTGAAGGCATTCAAAATGCTTTCGACCAAGGAGTAAGAGTGCGAGCTATTATTAAAGCAACCGTTAAACCTGGATTGACTGCTAAAGAAAATGAGGATAAAGTTTATACGGCTTTAAGTGAAGCAGGTTTTAATAAAATGAAAGGGTTTAATCAGTATACCGATGGAGATGTAACGGATGTCATTATCGGTTGTCATTCGGTAGGTAATTGGGGGCATGGCGTTGGTCCCTCTATTGCCTTTTTTAATCCCGTCCGATTGAATTATGAGATTAAACCGACTAATTTGTTGTCTATTGAGTTGTTTGCTTATACGAAGGTGCCAGAATGGGCTGGTAAAAAATTGCGCATTCCTTTGGAAGATGATGCTATTGTGACGCATCGAGGGGTGGAATGGATTTATCCTATTAATCCTAGGATACAGGTGATTAAATAGGATGCCGTTGAGATGTTTACGAGCTGTGAGGATTGAAAACGGATTTGGACAGGATTTAACGGGTTTGGACGGATTTTGTTTTTGAGGTTGAATTTGAGGTTGAGGTTTTTATATAGAGGGAGAATAGGTTGTACGGATTGAGCTGATTTGGCAGATTTAGGCGGATTGTTTTTTTTGGGTTTTACGTACTAGGAGGATTGAAAACGGATTGGGACAGGATTTAACGGGTTTGGACGGATTTTCCTTAAGCTACGCTCGTCAAAAAAACTTTGTGTGCTGTGTGTGCTTTGTCCCTTTGTGGTGAGAAAATAAGTTGATTTTTTTGTCCTAGTACCATAGCCGTCAGGCTAAGAAAAAATATGGTCGGTGCGCTGCACCTTAGAGTGGCATAATAGCGGGTTTTATACAAATGTGGTCGCCCCTGCTGGGGCTTTTAAATAAGAGGTGCAGCGCACCGACTACCTTTGTATAGATTTTGAGCTTTATCCTCTTTTTAGGTGCAGCGCACCGACTAAATTTTCCATTTCTACTTGAAACTTCTCTTAGCCTGACGGCTATGGTCCTAGTACTTAAATAACTAAATGGTAGAAGAAACAGTCAACCTACCTCGTTTTCCTTTCCAAATAAGGATAAACCACCTTCGATAAATACAGCCCTTGCGGATAAGCAAAAACGGGCTGATGATTTAATTGAGGCTTTTTTAATAAATTTTCAAATTCCATCAAGGTCATTTCTTGCTGCCCGACTTTAACTAGATGCCCTACCAGTAGTCTGATCATGGCTCTTAAAAAGCGATTGGCAGTTATACGAAATTGTATGCGAGTTTTATTTTCATTTATAATCAATTCGGCAAATGAAACTTCACATAAGGTATGGGCATATAAGTCAGGTTGCTTACAAAAAGAGCGAAAATTACGATATTTTGTTAGTAAACTAACGGCCACTTGCATGGCTTCCAAATCAGGATTATCCATTAAATAAAGTGTACTTACATCTGCTAAAAATGGATTGTTGGTGGTGTGAATATGGTACTCATAAGTTCGAGCAATGACATCTAATTGGGCATTAGCGGTTGGCTCGACTGGAATAAATTCATAGACGCTAATATCATTGGGCAACATTTTATTGATACGGAAGACTGCATCAAACTCCCAGCCCTTTTCAATAATCGTATGGCAAAAAAATTGGCTGGCATGGACGCCTGCATCCGTTCTGCCGCAGGCATGTACCAATATTTTTTGCTTAAACATTCGACTGAGGGCATCTTCTAAAATTTCTTGAATGCCTACCCCATTGATTTGGCGTTGCCAGCCTTGATAATTGGTGCCTTTATAGGCTATGTGGAGGAAGTATTTCAATTTGCAATTTTCAATTTATAATTTTCAACACCATCACTCCTCTTCTAACGAAGCACCCGCCGATTTCGACTAAAATTAGTCTGCAAAGCATCTTCTTCTGACTCTAATTCTTCTTGAAGTTGCCCCAGTTGTTTTAGATGAAATTGATGGGCGGTATGGACATAAACAAAGTTGTTTTCTTTGCCAATTTCTTCCATCAATCCAGACTTAAAGAGTAAATCTCTCACAGGACCAGTTGCGCCACAAATACATAATTGGATACCTCGTTTTTTTAAATAATAATAACTTTCTTTTAAAGCGTGTAAGCCACTACTATCCAAGTCGTGAATATTGGTGGCATCCAAATAAAAGTACTGAATGGGTCTGCCTGCTTCTTTTAATAACCGACGCACCGTTTCTTTAAAAAAACTAGCATTGGCAAAATATAATTGATCATCATAACGGAAAATCAACTTATGAGTTAATTCTTGTGCATTTGGGAATCGTTCTAAATTTCTGTAATGGGGCGTGTTTGGAATATTTCCTAACAAGGCAATATGTGGTTTGGAACTGCGATACAAAGAAGCCCCTGCGGACAGTAAAACACCCGTCAAAATCCCTATTGGAATATTAATGGCTAAGGTAATAATAAAAGTAGTAATTAACATTAAAAAATCTAGGCGATGTATATGCCATAAATGAATGGCTTCTTCTAAATCGAATAAACTTTTGACCGCTAAAAGAATGATACCTGCCAAAACTGCCATCGGTAAATAATAAAACAGCGGCGTTAAAAAAATGAGGGTTAGCCCCATTAAAAAAGCAGTAATAATAGAAGCAACCGTTGTTTTTGCACCAGCATCATTATTAATAGCTGATCTAGTAAAACTACCCGAAGTGGGCATGGATTGAAAAAAAGCACCACCAATTTTAGCGATTCCTAAAGCTAATAATTCTTGGTTGGGTCGCACGACATAGTTTTGATGTTTGGCACCAATAACTTTGGCAATACTTAAACTTTCCACTAAACCAATGATGGTCACCGTCAAAACGGTAGGAATTAATTTTTCTATCGTTTGTAAATCTAAATGTGGTAATTGAAAAGCAGGTAAACCTTCTGGAACAGCTCCTACAATAGCCAGTCCTAAATTTTCTAAATCAAAATACCAACTTAAAAAAGTACCTAAGACCACTACAATTAAACCGCCTGGCAAATTTCGATTCAAATAACGCAATCCATAAATTAAGCCGATTGTCCCCAAACAAAGACTACAACTAATCCAATTAATTTGATCTAAATGATTAAGGGCATAAGCTAGTTTTTCCATTGGGTGTGGAAAATTGGGAATTGCAAAACCTAAGAGATCTTTTAATTGGCTAATGCCAATAATTACTGCCGCTGCGGAGGTAAATCCTGCAATAACAGGATGGGATAAAAAATTAACCAAAAAGCCTAATTTTAAAAAACTTAAGGTGATTTCCATTAAGCCAATCAACAGACCCGCAGTAATTACTAAGCTAATGTATTCTGCTGATTCAGGTTCCGCTATTTGGCTAATGCCACCAAAGACCAACAGCGAAGAAACGGCAACTGGCCCGATGGCTAGGTGCCGAGAACTACCTAATATGGCATATAATATTAAAGGTACTAATCCAGCATACAGCCCATAAATTGGAGGCATGCCTGCCAATAATGCATAAGCCATTCCTTGTGGCACTAGCATAACACCAACCGTCAATCCAGCAATGACATCTTTGCTGAAAGTAGTGCTAGAGTAATTTTTTAGGCTTTTTAGTATGGGAAAGAGGGTGATTTTCAATTTATAATTTTCAATGTAACTCTTTCAAGTTAGGTTGTTCAGTATTATGCCGATATAGCCATTTTTTCTCTCCGTATTTTTCGACAGCTTAACTATTTTGTTCTAGGTCGAAAAAATCATACATCTTAAATCATAGTTCATCAATCATAAATCCACCCTATTTTTATTGGCTTTTCAAGTAAGGGAAAAAATAACCTACGTAAAAAGATTATACATATTATAAGGAAAATCCGTTTAAATCCAACTAATCAGTTAAATCAGTTTGCAATCCTCCTAGTTCGTCTGCCTAGGTTATTTTTGCGAAATCCCTAAATAACCCATATTTGACAGATTTATGATGTGAGATTTTCGGGGAACTTTACCCTAAATTCTGAACAGCCTACCTTGGAGTCTCCGTTAAAAAAAACGATATGTAATCCGTTGGGTAGAAAAAATCCCAACAAATTTCTCGATGCTAATCATAATCCGTCTGCACCGCATCTTCCGAAGGCATCTTTTGCCCAGTTGCTTGCTGCGTATGAAATTGATGCGCTGTTTGAGTATTAAGAAACTGGTTTTCCCGTCCAATAGTTTCCATTAAGCCCGATTTAAAAAGCATATCTCTGACTGGACCTCGGGCATTACAAATACATAAAGTAATGTCTTGCCGTTTTAAATCACCGTATATTTCTTCTAAGGCATGCAATCCACTACTATCCATTTTGTGAATATCCGAAGCATCTAAGTAAAAATATTGAATGGGTCGTTTGGTTGTTTTTACCAATTGTTTGATGGTATCTTTGAAATAACTGGCATTAGCAAAATAGAGTTGATCATCAAAACGCATGATAATTTTATTGGCTAGTTCCTTAGCATCCTTAAAGCGATTTAAGTTTCGGTAATGATTGGTGCCTTCTATTTTTCCTAAAACCGCAATATGTGGATGGGTACTATGGTATAAGATAGCACCAATTGATAAGGCAACCCCTGCTAGAATTCCGACAGGAATACTAACCGCTAAAGTGACCAAGAAAGTAATCAACATCATCCAAAAATCTTCTTTATGCGTATACCAAACATGAATGACTTCTTTTAAATCAAACAAGCTTTTGACTGCCATTAAGATAATAGCCGCTAAGATAGCCCTTGGTAAATAATAGAATAAGGGGGTTAGAAAAAGTAGCGTTAAACCGATTAGTAGGGCAGTTATAATAGAAGCAACTGTTGTTTTTGCCCCTGATTCATGATTAATAGCCGAACGGGTAAAGCTACCAGAGGTAGGAATAGCTTGAAAAAAGGCACCACCAATTTTGGAAATACCCAAAGCAAATAATTCTTGATTAGGACGAACGGTATAATCTTGATGTTTGGCTTCTAATACTTTAGCAATCGCCAAACTTTCTACAATACAAATAATGGTAACGGTTAAGGTTGTTTCTCCAAGTATTTGGATGGTTGTCCATTCCATATCAGGTAACTGGAACGCAGGTAATCCTTCTGGTACCGTCGCTACAATATTTAAGCCGTATTGATTTAAATCCAAGATCCAACTTAATAAAGTACCTAACACGACCACAATCAAAGCCCCAGGAATATTTTTATTAATCGCCCGAAATATAAACATTAAGGCAATCGACCCTAAGCAAAAGGCTACTGCAATCCAGTTAGTTGCCCCAATATGTTCAAATGCATATTGCAAAGCCTCAATTGTACTCAACCCTCTCGGAATGGGAAAACCTAATAAATCCTTCAATTGACTAATGGCAATAATGATAGCGGCGGCGGCAGTAAAACCGATAATGACAGGATGAGATAAGAAATTAACCAGAAAGCCCAATCTTAAAAAACCTAATAGGGTTTGCGCAATGCCTACTAATAACCCTACTGTAATGACTAGACTGATAAATTCGGGGGTTTCAGGAGTCGCTAATTTACTTATCCCTCCTAAAACTAATAAAGAAGATATGGCAACAGGTCCAATAGATATTTGCCTAGAAGTCCCAAAAAGGGCATATAAGAATAGGGGAATCAATCCACCATACAAACCATAAATAGGCGGAACACCCGTCAATAAAGCATAGGCCATTCCTTGTGGCACTAGCATGATGGCAACGGTCAAGCCAGCAATTAAATCGTTTTTAAACGTTGATTGATCATAGCCTTTAAGGCTGTCTTTAATGGGAAAGATGCGGTCAATTAGTTGCAAATCGTAATCATCTAAAGTTTATAAAGGGCAAAAATAGGGAAAATTGAGACTCGATGGTGATTTTTTCTTAGCTTGTGTATTCCTTTTTTTAAGTTCAAACAGTCTTCGGTGGGAATTGAAGTTAACTTGGAGATTAAAGTTTTAGAACCAAACAGTATGAATATGAGCAAAAAAATATTTCAAATCAGCCTTGCTTTCATTGGTATATTATTTACTGTGATATTTTGTGTCATCGTCATTCCTCCATTAGTAGAAAACCCAGATATAATTGGCGCCTTTGCAGCAGGTTTTGTTAATCCTTATGCCTCTGGGTATTCAACGGATGTGTTTTGCTGTTGGGCAATTCTACTTGTTTGGGTAATCTATGAAGCACCTAAAATGAAGTATGGGTGGATTTGTTTGTTGCTCGGTATTATTCCAGGGGTAGCTGTTGGTTTTGCTTTGTATTTATTGCTTAGAACGAAGCAATTATCAAATGAAATTGGTTAGGCTTAGTAAGGATAAAAAATTAACTCCATCAGCTTTTTCATTTGTTCCACTATTAATTTTTAGCCCAGTTTTCTTCTGCTTTTTTAACCAATTCGGCTGGATTTTTTGCTATCCATTTTTTAAGGGTATTGATAAAATAGGCGTTATAAAAAAGGTATAGTTTCCCATTTCTTATTTCGTAAGTTTCAGGGTTAATGGTCACTTTTTCGCCCGTTTATTGGCTGAAAAATCGGTCGCTTCAATGGCATTTTTTAGTTGTCCTACAATTTCTATCTCCTTCAATTCGGCTAGATATTCGGCTAAGATTTTTCTGGCAATTGGTTTATCATCGACTATTAGGCATTTATAGGTCATTCTTTTTTAGTTAGGAGTGATGTGTTCGATAATCAGAATGAAAATTGATATTTATAATTATTTTATTTTGAGTTTAGTATGCGATAATCCGTTGGGAATCCAATCAGTTGGGCAGAAAAATTTCCCGACAGATTATATCAGTTTCTTATCTGACGCTCTAGTTAAGGTATTCAATTGCCTTTTAATGAAGCTTAATTGCTAAACTACTTTTATAAAAGTCATTCTTTAGGGTATTATTAAATTGATATTTATTTGGGTAAATTAAATGCAATCTATTTTTTAAATTTTTTAAACCTAAGCCGCCTTCCAATTTAGTCTCTTCTTTAGCTATATTATTAGTCGATTGAACCAATAATCTTTGACCCTTTAGGTTAATTTGAATGGTAATTTTTGGCTCGTTCTTATTACAATGTTTAAAACAATTTTCTACCAATGGCAATAAAATCAATGGGGCAATAAGATACCCTGAAAAATCGCCTTTACAATTAAATTGAACCATCGCAGCTTCGTCCATCCGTAATCCTTCTAAAGTAACATAATTTTTTAAATAGCTAATTTCTTTCCCTAAAGGCACTAATTCCTCCGAAGTATCATAAATCATATAGCGTAAAGCATCCGATAATTGTAAAATATATTGTCGAGTTAATTTATTTTCCTGATTCGTAATCAAAATTAGAAAATTTTTATTGCACAGTAGTAGTGGGCTGAGAGGTATATTTTTTACAAAAAAAATTATCTCCGATGCTTTTTAAAACCGAACTTGCAAAAACCTAGGTGTAGCAATAAAAGTGGGCAATACATTCTTTCTTTGAAAATCATGTTGTTGCAGAAGCAGATAATCATTGGGGCCACTCAAGTCATTTACCAACGGATCAAAAACAGGACTAGGTAAGCCAATAGAGCCAAAATTATTAGTCTTTCCTATATTGAAAGCATTAAGGGTAGTTGCCAAAAGATATAACCAGTTATCTTGTTCTATTTGTCGTTTATTTAAAACTAAGGTAGGGGTACTTTTTTGTTCGTCAAAAGTAAGTTTGTAGTAATTGCTAGTCTTAGTGCTGGTGAAACTGGTTCTATGAGTAGGCAATTCATAAGTAGCCAAAGACAAACCTGCTTTAGTCGTACTTTCTTGGCTATGTAAAGCTGTAATTAGTAAACTATGGAAGCAAATAATAAAGAGGAATACACGTTTCATAAAGTAGGTTTTAGGGTTTATGTAGATGTTTAATTTATTCAATCTAACCATCTTTTTCAAGAAACGTATGACTTTTAACATAAATTATTCTTACAAGTATTTTTTTTTACTTCCTCTAATAGTCGGACTAAATTCAATTGCATGGAGCCAAAAGGAATCTGATTTTAAGACTCCTAGCCCAAGCAATTTTTATCAATTTGAACAGCTAAAAGATAGTCTATTCAACAGTCCACAAGTGATTAGCCTCCTTCGATTGCCTAAAAAAGATACACTACATTATTATTTTGATTTAGCACATCATCCGACTAAATTATTTACGACTAGCCAATTTGCTGCAACAGAAAATGCCTTAATGGCAATTAACGGAGGTTTTTTTGATATGGATAAAGGAGGAAGTGCTACTTATTTAGAAGAAAATGATACGGTCTTTCATCAAAATATTTCCTTGGACCAAAAATGGGCGATTGCCAATTGGGCAAAGACCGGGGCAATTATTATTGATAAAAATGGACAATTAAGAATAGAAGCCGCTAAATCTCAGACACATTATAAGAAGTCAACTGCCGAAACAAGTGTTTTAATCACAGGACCGCTGTTAATCGAAGGAGGAGTGGTGTTGGATTTAATTGACACCGAATTTGTCACCCAACGACATCCTCGAACTTGTTTATGTGAAACGGCAGATGCTATTTTATTATTGACTATAGATGGTCGAAAACCTTTTGCCAAAGGCATGAATTTGCTAGAATTACAAACCTTTTTAAGTACCAAACAATGCATCAATGCTATTAATTTAGATGGCGGTGGTTCGACAACTATGTGGCTCAAAGGTCGAGGGGTGGTCAATACGCCTAGTGATATTTTTGGAGAGCGAAAAGTGGCTAATGCTTTATTGGTTATACAGAAAGGGAGATAAATTTGGTGAAATAGGGTGTCAGATAAAAATAGATGCACCCGTTGAGCAACCAATCAATTTGGGAGCTTTGCCCAACGAATTAGCTTCCCAACGGATTTTAGTGCTTAAGAAAATAGGTGATTTTAAAACACTTAAACTGCTTCATAAATAGAATTTATTCCAACCAAAATTATTTTTTATAAAAATTATATAAAAAAAGCAAGTGTTTTTTATATTTTTTTATTGAAAAAATTAAAATAAATTATTATTATAAATAGCTGATTGTGAATTGATTATGTGTTTTTAATTGTTTTAAAATATTATTTTATTATTGAAAAATAAGCTTATTTGTAATTTTTTAAACCTTTCTTTGCCCATATCTTTGTAGTGTAATTAATCGGAAAACGTTTCGAGG
>CAZXYA010000057.1:0-26286 GCA_964644655.1 uncultured Saprospiraceae bacterium
TATAATCCGGATATTTTGGATTTTCCTCCATGCCTGTGCTACCAGTTTTTTTGTTATGGGTTACAATTTGTTCGCTACCTTTTTTAGTTTCTACCAAAAAAATAATTGACCTTATTATTCAACTACTCTTTAAATTGTGCCCTATTTTTCTTCACTTTATAACTAACAAATTTGAATTAAAAAGAGGAGATTCGTTTGTTTTAATTCTAACTCGTAATATAAGCATAATCTGATTACTTCTTACTTTTTTAAGCAAATTTAGTTGCAAATAGCAAAAAAAATATAAGTACAATAAAAATCTTTAAAGAATCAATATTTCGAGATAGAAAATGGATTTTTTATTTAATTGCCAAATTATTTTTTGAAACATTTACGCTTGTCAACGTTTTCCTTGCATTCATCAAGCTTTTTTTGTAGCAATTTTCTTTTGTTTTACTTTTGTTTTTGTAAGAAATCACCCAATTTTTAACCTTTTAAATTTAACTTAATTATGAAAAAAATATTGCTTTACATCTCTCTAGCAATAGTGTTTTTTGCTATAACTGGTTTTGCTTATGCTTATAATAAATTTAAACAGAATCCTAGTATTTCTATTCCACCACTAACTGAGATTACTGCAATAGCAGATATTGTCAAACCTTATATCGATAATGAAATGACAAAAGGTTTGTCAATTGGTATTTATAAAGATGGTGAAATAGAATTTTATAATTATGGCATTTGTTCGGATAAAAATCCAGTTTTACCTACTGAAAATGCGATTTATGAAATTGGTTCTATTACAAAAACTTTTACCGGAGCTATTCTGGCGGAAATGGTAGTGGAAGGAAAAGTAAATTATAATGATCCTGTTACTAAATATTTGCCCAAAGAAGTTGTTAATTGGTCACCTGAACTGGCTATTACTTTAGAAGATTTAGCGACGCATAACTCTAGTTTGCCTAGAATGCCATCTAATTTTATCAAAAGAGCGATTTTCAATATGAGTAATCCTTATAAAAATTATACTGTGGAAGATATGTATGATTTTTTGAAGGATTTTGAGCCTTTACCAAAATCAGAAAGAAAATCGGATTATTCCAATTTAGGGATGGGCTTGTTAGGGCATATTCTAGCAAATGTGGATGGTTTGTCTTATGAAGAAATGGTGCGCAAAAGAATCTTTCAACCGCTAGGAATGGATGATTCCTGTATTGAAATAGCAGAAGGAAAATTGATTCAAGGGCATGATGGAAGTGGTAGCGCAACTTCTCAATGGGATTTGCCGACTTTTGCTGGTGCTGGTGCTATTCGTTCTACAACAACGGATATGATGAAATACTTAGTGGCTAATATCGATGAAGTAGCGCCTTATGGGATAACGCATGAAGCTAAAAGGAATTACTCTAGGTCACGGAAAATAGGCTTGGCTTGGATTATTCAGACAAAAAATGATTTAGATATTACATGGCATAACGGTGGTACAGGAGGGTTTAGAACTTATACAGGTTTTTCTAAAGACAAAAAGGTGGGCGTAATCGTAATGGCTAATTCGATTCAAAGTGTGGATGCTATAGGCACTCGAATTTTACAACTTTTAGCAAAATCTTAACCATGAAATTAAAGAAGTTTTTTCGCTACTTTTTACTACCTATGCTAGCTATTTTATTAATACCTTATTTCACAGAAGGCAAAGGGGATAAACAGCGTTTATCATTTAATCGACCTAAAACCAGAAATTGCGAAATCAACCTTATTAAATTTTTCTAACTTATTACGCTATCAATTATACGAATGCAATGATGATTTCATACCTTTAGAAAAAGAGTTAGCGCATATTCAAGATTATGTCGCTATGGAAAAGATAAGAAGGGGTGAAGACGTGCAAATTGAATTGGAATTACCTAATGAGCTGAATCAAGTGAAAATTCCGCCCTTATTATTTACGCCTTTTATCGAAAATGCTTTTAAATATGTAAGCAATCATGATGATGGGGCGGAAAATAAGATTAGTTTAAAAATTCGATTACAAGAAGATGGTCAGAAGTTACGTTTTGAGACACAAAATACGGTTGATGAAAAAACGCTAAAACCTGGAGGCGGCATTGGTATTGAAAATGTAAAAAAGCGATTGAATTTAATTTTTCCAAAGCGTCATGATTTAGATATTTTTAAAGCAGACAATCAGTTTGTAGTGCGGATGAGTCTTAGCTTAATGGCTTTAGTGCCGCTTAAAAATATCTTTGAATTGTTATCGGATACAGCTTTTATTCAAATTCATAAATCTTTTGTGGTAGCTAAAAATAAGGTGGAGATGATTGTTGGGAATCAGGTGTCTATTGATGGAAAATTATTGCCGATTAGTACTCGGATGAAGAAGGAAGTATTAGGGAAGTTGACGGGGAATCGCTTGTTGAAGAAATAGGCTTAGAGATTATAGAAAGAGATAAAATTAGATTATATTTGAGTGAATTTTTCTTACTTCTTAGCATAATCCTCTAAAATATTTTTAAATGATTTATGTTGACCGAAATACTGTACCTACCCCAAATATTTTCAACACAGACAAAGTAGAGATAGCGCTGGAAGAATTAGAATACTATTACGATGATATTTTTGATGTGCGAGATGAAAATATAAATAAAAGTGATTTTTCTATCTCTTATGAATTCTTTCGCGACCCAGAAGTAACTGTTTTTTTGCGGATGCTCTTTAATGACAAGTGCGCATATTGTGAAACGAATTCAGCAGCTTTTAAGCAAGAAGATTTTAAAGAAGAAGGCATCAACTACTTAGCTACTTATATGGATATTGATTTGTTTCGACCTAGAAACAGAGCAATAAATCTGGACAATGCAATTCACCTCGAATATTATTGGTGGTTGTCTTATGATTGGAATAATTTTTATCTATGTTGTCCTACCTGTTACAATAATAAAGGAACAAAATTTCCTGTAGCAGGCGAACGCATTAAGCCTTTTGAGGACATCACGAAAGAAAAACCGCTTTTACTTGACCCCTGTAACCCGAAACTAGAGGCAGACATCGCTAAACATCTTCTGTTCGATAAAAATGGTACCGTTCAAGGAGTCTCTAAAGAAGGAGAAATTACTATTCATGTTTTTGGTTTAAATAGGCCTCAATTAATTAAGGATCGTAAAAAATCCATCGCTCATTATTTACAGCTAATAAAAAAATTAGGCGCTGCCAAATATGCTGGTAAAAAGCAAACGATTAAAAAATTAGAAGAAACAATAGCAACTTATTTAGCAAAAGATTTTACAGCAGCCAAACATCAAGTATTAGACCAATTAACAAATCAAACAACTTCCTACCCAAAACGGGGCTTAGTTGAATTGGCGGACGAGGAAATAAAATTAGTAGAAGAAATAACCAATAAACAGATTAGGAAAATACAGCTTGTTAACTTTAAGAATATTGAAAAATTAGAAATAGTCGTCCAAAATAAAGTTGAGGAAGAAGAAGCTTGGTTAGTTTTATTAGGCGAAAATGGTGCAGGAAAAAGTAGCATTCTTCAGGCAATAGCCATTGCCTTGATGGGAAATGATCGCTTAAATGCCCTAAATCTAGATGCTAGTAGTTTTTTGAATTTTCATCAAAAAAGCAAGGTGGGTTTTGTACGACTTATTTTTGAAAATGGAGATGAAATTAAAGTATCTTTTTCTAAAAATTCGAAACAATTTAAAGCTAAATTAAAACGAAAAAAACAGCACATTGATTTGAAGCAGACATATGATATTTTTTGCGGTTTTGGTGCGACTCGTCTATTTAGCAAGAAAAAGATAATAACACCAAATAATGATGAAATTGAAGGCTTATTTGACCCCTACATTCTTCCCGAAGATTATGCCAATTGGGCTGCATCCTTGTATTATAATAATCAGCGAGATGTTTTTACTGAAATAGTCATTGCGTTAAAAAAAATATTACAACTAGACGAGTATACAAAAATTTCTAGCAAAGAGCTCGAAAATAAGCGTTATGATTTATTCTTAGAAAATACGCAAACTAATTTATCCATAAGTTTAAGAAGGCTTAGTTCTGGTTATCAATCTGTTTTGTTTTTATTTTTAGGGATTGTCAAGAGTTCCTTTACTAAATGGAAATCCCCTTTTTTGATAGATGGCATTGTTTTAATTGATGAAATAGGTATTCATTTACATCCCGAATGGAAAATGCGAATTGTAAGGCAATTAAGAATGATTTTTAAACGGGCTACTTTTATTATCAGTACACATGAACCCTTATGTCTTAGAGGCGTGAAAAAAGGAGAAGTTATTTTGTTAGAAAGGAATGAATACGGAACGATAAAAAGTGTGATTGATTTGCCGTCTCCAAATACAATGCGTATTGGGCAACTTTTAACTTCGGTCTTTGGCCTAAGAACTTCACTAGACCCTATCTTGAGTGATATTTATGATGAGTATTTATTATTGAAACAGCATCCAGATAAAAATGAACTTGAATCAGCTAGATTTGAGACATTAAAAGCACAATTAAAAGAATATATGGATGAGAATGAAGAATTGAACATGTTATTGGGTTCAGATATCTATGCAAATATTTACTATAGAAAAATCGAAGAAAAATATCAAGATTATAAAAAACATATTAAACCGCTAAGAACTTATAAAGAAAGTACTAGAAAAGCATTTAAAGATTTGTGGGACAAAAATTAGCTAACAAATGATTTATAGCGAAAGACCAAGCGAACCTAAAATAAAAATTTATAAACGAACCAAAAAGGTTGTTGATTTTAAGGAAAAGGATTTAAAAAAAACAGACCTTGCATTTTTAAGAACATTAGAAGTTGGAGAATTTGAATTGTTGCAAAGATTGCATAAAATAGATGAAAAATTTTCTAGTGCTGATTTAGAAACCTTGAGGGCTATTGCTTTTTATGAGAATAGAGCAAATTATGATATAAATGGCAAAATTAAAAAAAAAGCTAAGGCACCACCCTACAGAATATATCAAGACGACGCCTTAAAAGCAGCATTAAAGCAACTTTTTAATGGTAAATGTGCTTACTGCGATAGCATCTTTTTAGAAACTTCTAATGCGGATATAGAACATTTTCGACCTAAAAAAGCAATTAATAGATTTGAAAATAATAAAGATTCAACACCTGTTTATCCTGGATATTATTGGCTTGGGGCAGTTTGGACCAATCTTTTTTGGTCTTGTGCGAATTGCAATCGAACGAATCGTTTTTTTGTAACCAATGAAGAAAATAAAAAGCTGGTAGGAAAACTTAATCGCTTTCCAGTAGTGGGAAGACCTGAAAATCAAACATTAAGTTATTTAATAAATATCGAAGAAGAAAATCAGAAATGTCTATTTGTTAATCCAACTTTTGATAATCCAGATGATTATTTTTTGTATTTAGAAAATGGAGAAATTGAGCCTATCAAAAAAGAAAACAAATTTTCCAAAAAAAGTTGGGCATCTATCATTGGTTTTGGTTTATACCGCCAAGAGTTAGTCAAAAGGCGAGGAGAAGTATTAGCTAATTTAAGACATGTTTTAGTAGATCTGGATAAGATGATTATTAATTATTTGGATAAAACAGATGCAGGTTTTACGGCGCTAGAAGAAAGAGATAATTTAATGCGTAAGAAAGAATTTATTAGACAGCAGTTTTCTAAAGAAAGAGCTTATTTAGCGGCTAAACGTGTGCTACTAAAAAATTTTGAATTCTCAAACTGGGAAGAAAAAATGGGTGTCAGTCGAATGGATTTATTAAAAACAAATGAATGAATAAGGGTTTTTATTAAAAATACAGAACACTTATTCTTTTAATCCCTATTCAATCATTTGTTTGAATTTTGATAGCTAAAATGTCTAATGCTTAGCGTGAATAATAATTTCATAATAAAGATGTAAGCGGAAATTTTAAAGCTGTTAGCTGGTTAATTTGGTAGACATTTGATGACATAATAGAAGCAGGGACCACCTGGGAATGCCCTAGATAGCCTTTCTGTTTTAGAAAGTGCAAAGACCAAACTAAAGCTGCTATGATTAAGATTAGGCCAATTAATTGTAGTAGCCACTTTAAGACAGCCTTTAGAATTCGGAGGATTGTTATTAGCATTAAGGATGCAAATAACCAAACGATAGAATTATCCATAATTGAGTGAATTTGGTGAAAAATGAAACTATTTTCTATTTTATAATGTATGTTATAAAACGACTCAATTCAAAGATACACTATTGCTTGATTTAAGTCAAAAATTAAGTCATTTTTTTATTTATTATTAAAACGTCTTAATATATTGGTGTTAGAATTTTAAATAGGTAAAAAAAGGTATTTTGTTATAAAATTTTTCGTTAAGTCCTTAATTCGTAATTTTATAATAAATTATTGTTATTTCATGAAATTAAAATAAAAATTAATTTGTTTTTGGCTTAATTTTTGAAAAATAGAAGAATGGCTTACTTTACATAAAAAAAGATTGAAAGGAAAGTGAATTTTATATCATTTTTAAATATTATATTTTTAAACATATTTTATATATTTCTTTGTTTAAAACCCGACATTTCCTTATTAAAAGTGTATAATTATAGTATCTTTGCTCGTAAAGACATTTAAAAAGTATCTTTTATAAGGTTTAATGTAAGTAAAAATTAACTTACTTTTGCACCGCAAAAACTAAATGGAAAAATTCTTTCCTAAATTTAAATACGGAAAATCGACTTATAGTACAAAAAATACGGAAATAAAACAATCTCATAATATTTTTCAAATACTTGTTTAGTATTTGTCTAAATTGTCGTAAATAACAATGTTTTGCGGTGATATAGGTATTTATAAATGAGTAGCGAGGAATATAATAATACTTATGATACACAATATTTTTCCCCCTCCCGATTAAAGTAATATTAAAAAGTTAACTATAACTAAATTATTCTTTGTCATTAACTAACAGTAATTTAATGCTTATATTTATTTAAGTAAAATGATTGTCATTAGTTATACAAAGTGTTCTGTTTTACACCATATATACTATTAGAGTACAATTGACAACTAATTCGAATATAAAAACGTTAACCCTCAGTCGGGTAAAATTAGATAAACAATGAGTAAATATTTTAATAAGATAGTTTTACAAGATGGGAATGGTGTCCCAAAAAATTCGACTGTAATACAAAGTAAGAATGACTTTCTGAGGGCGTTTAAAGAACAGACGAATACCGCTTTAAAAGAAAAATGGAAACTTGTCGTTGAATATTATGAAGGTATCCAAGGTAATTTGGAGGCACTTGATTATTTAACAAAAATAGATGATTTTCAAATACAAGATTTTACAGCATTAAAACCTGATTTTGTACCCATATTAATTGAACATACAAAATTAGCCAAAAGTGCTAAGAGTAGTAAAATCAAAGAATCTATCACAAAGCGAAGGAATGTAGGCAAGACGATTGGCAATCCTGAAATCGGAAATATAGCTAGAGATTTAGGATTGAAGCAACGGATTCGCAATTCTCTTTTTGATGAAAGAAATCTAAAAGCTAAAAAAAGGATCATAGCACTTAAGCATAAAGGTTTGAGTGATAATGCTATTGCAAAAATATTAAATCAAGAAGAGATATTAACTAGAAGAGATAAGCCTTTTTATCAAAAATCAGTACAAAGATTGTATGAAAGATATGAAAAGCTTCAAACACATTTTATTTATGAAAAGAAAATCTTTGAACAATTAAATAAAATAACTAATGCTTCCACTACTACTTTGAAAGATTTTACTAATGGGAAAAATTTCGAAGAAATTATTCAATTTCAATTCACGAATGCTCCGATTCAAATAAAATTATATAATCACAAAGGCACACCTATTTTACCTATTCAGCATTGTCAAGAGAAAGGACCTTGGGAGTTATCTATTACTGATACGATAGCCTTATTGCCTGGATTAATTTACTTCCAATTATTTAATACAGAAAATGTACAATTATATACGGGATATTTTAAGATTAAGGAAAGTTTAATTGAGGATATTTAGTAGATTCTCAGTTGTTTAAGGAGTAGGAAATAAATAAGATACCCAAAAATGTGATTTTCTTTTGTTCTGATGCAAGGCATGAGGAAGTGTAAGCTTCTGAACCACTTGCGGACGGGATGCAATGGAGTTATGCCTTTGC
Source organism: uncultured Saprospiraceae bacterium (assembly GCA_964644655.1). Lineage (GTDB taxonomy): Bacteria > Bacteroidota > Bacteroidia > Chitinophagales > Saprospiraceae > JAFMDF01. The sequence continues at coordinate 8,146 of CAZXYA010000057.1, forward strand.
ATAATGAGTATTTTGACAACGCAGCAGAAAGTCGCAGAATGGGCAGGTTATATTTTTCCTACTCCCTTACTCTTTCTTGTTAGGTAATTCTATATAATCCAAAGGATTACCAACAAAAATATGACTAAGTGCCAACAAGACAACAATATGATTTAGAGGACATTCTTCTAATAATGTCTTTATCAATTTTCTTTTCGCTTCTCCCAAAGCAACTGCAATAGACTGGCTTCTTTGGGCATCTGTATCTGTTTCTTCCTTTGCATTAAAAAGTGCCTCATAAAAATACTCCATTAATATTTTAGCTTTGTCGTCTGGGACATTAGATAAGGTATAAATTACGTTTTTGATTTGTTTGTTCTTTAAAAAAGCTCTCCCCAAACCTTTAATTCCTTCTCCAACAATAATTTGTTGTCCGCTAGATTTGCAGGCGTTTAAAATAACTAAGTCAACTTGTTTATTTTGAAAGTCTTTTTGTGCGTTTAGACTTAGTTGTTGGCTTAGGTAGATATTGGCATTATCTTTTATTTGTTCGTGGCAACTAATATGAACAATTTGAGCATCTGAAATACATGCCTTTATTTCCTCATGTGAAGCTGCAAAAAATTCGCCTTCATTAATGTAGGTTTGAGTCTTGCCGAATGGTTCTACAATGGTACTTATATTATATACTTCTTTGTGAATAAAACTTTTTGTATCGACTTCTACAGTCGTATCCAATACTTTTATATTAGAACCAATTGCTGTTAATAGATATTTATAAGTCTCGCTATGAACGGGTTGGGTTACTCGATTATAAAGCAATGCAACAGAATAATGATAGGCTATATTAAAATCTTCTATTAAAAAATGATGCCCTTTCTGAGACATTAAGATTTCAAAGGGTAATTGTGCAAGCTCACTATCTGGTGTAATTAGTAGGAAATTGACCTCTTCAATATGCTCTCTAATAGGTTTTATTAAAGCGTTAGTTAAATTATTGCGCAACTCGTGTATGCTTGCGAGACTTCTATCCGTTCTTTCGGAACCAGCCTCATAAACGAACGTGTCTAATAAATTAAGTAATTCTCTGATGTCTTTTTTGAAGCCTCCTAATTCGTCTTTACCTTCTTTGAGTAAAAGAAATTGTGGTTCGCCATTTTTTTTAATAATATGTGCGTATAATTTTTCCTCTCCTAAAAAATAGGCAATAAGAGCCACCTTATTTCTAGCTTTGTGAGTAACCAAAGTTTGTAATTCTTCGGTAGTCGGAATTTTCTTAATTTTATTTGTTTGTGAAGGCAATTGCTCAAATTCTTGTGCTAATAAGTCTTCAATATTTTGGCCTAACTTAACTTCTTCGTTGTCAAAAATTTGCTGACATATTTTTTGAATAATGGTATCGCTATTGATAAATGAAGAAGCATCTTCTGCGAATGTTTGAGCAATAGAATAAAAACTACTATTTTCAAAGAAACGAAAAATAGTATTTCGTATATCTTTTGATAGTTCTGGATGTACTCTTTGTATTTTATAAAGGGCATCCAAAGCAGATTCGTATAGCCGTTTAGCTACACTACTAAAGGTAATGTTGGCAGATTCGGATTTAAAATCAGCACGAACTAACTCAACAATATTTTCCCCAAAATCGAGTGTATTTAGCAATTCTTTTACATCTAATTTTGGGGCAATGACTAAGGCATTAATTTTACATCTAATTGCTTGTATAAGATTATAATTGGACTTGATTTCCAATTTGGTGTAATCAAGTTGTCCTTTGTTGTTATATATTAATGGACCAATACTTTTCTTTAATGCCAATTCTGCTATTTTTAAAGCTTGTTTTGCTGATGCTAAGGCATTTTCTGTATTTCCAGCATGTTGATATTCAAGGTATAATGCATGATGAGTGCTAGATTGATTGATTAAGTTTCGACCAATCGTGGGATGAGCATCATTTAGGAAAATTTGAAGTCGAATTTTTTTATCGACAAAACACTGTTCTAATGCAGAATGATAGTCTTTTAAAGTTTTCTCATGAAGAGGCGTTTGATTCTGGATACCTTCTCGTCCTTCAAGAAAATGAAAAAGTGCTTTATTTTTTTCTAATGCAGCTAAATGCTTATCACATCTATCTGGAGAACGATAGATATTATTTTTAATTTTTTCTAGTTCGACTAATTCATTTTGAATCTCTACTAATAAATCTTCGGGTAATTCTGATTCATGTATCGTACCAAGTCGAATTTTTTCGAGAAAATAAAATACTTTATGGTTTCGAATACTAAAATAAAAAGAATGTATTTCGGGGTCATCAAAAATCGCTTCAAATTGTTTTAGCGCTTTATTTAACCAATCTTCTGGTGTAATAGATTTGGAGTCGAGAATGGTCATCATTTCCATTTTCTGACGAGCAATAAGTTCCATTATTTTTAGTCGCCAAATGCTATTATCGTCAAAATAGGAATAAGCTTTGAAATAATGAAGCATTGCAAATAAGGTATGTCCTATTTTCCAATTTGCTTTCCCCAGAAGTAAATGATGATGACCCAGTTGTAATTTACTGGCAGAAGGAGAATTTAAATGCTTTCTTAGTAGTTGTCTAGTTTTTTTGAAATCTCCTTTAAAATAGGCGAGTTGTGCCTGAGCATAGCATAAATGCTCTTTGATTATTTCTTGGAAATCACCTTGTTTTAAATGATTAAGAACATTTTCTAAGTCAACAAAATTATCTTTATGACAAGCTGTAATTTTATGAAAAACTAAAAAATCTAGATTTATTATTTTTTCCTCTATAGAAATACCTGTTTTATGATATACAGATTTAAAATGTTGAATTGCCTTGAAATGATCATCTCTAAGAAAAAAATCTTCAGATTCTATTCTTGCCTTATTTCGTAGTATTTGTATTTCGTGTTCCGATAAGGACATTAGAGAGTGCTTCGTTTAATTTGGAAAAATTTTTAAATACTTAAAATTTGTTTATTTACTTTTAAGTAATCAGATAAAAGATTGATATCTCTTTACCCTACACATTTTTAAAATACTGCCTTGTAGTAATAAAAAATAACTTGTTAACTTTTGCCGATAGCTATCGGCATTGCCTTGCCGTAATTTTCCCAATCAGCATAGCTGTTTTGGAAAATTCCACTAAAACAAAGACAACAAGTTATTTTTTATGTCACTTAGTAGTTAGTCAAGTTGATGATGTCGTATAGAATTTGGATGAATTTTGAAGCTGTACTAGGCAAAAAACGCAGACATAGCCTAGCTATCTGCGCTGGCTTTTGCTAGTAGCAAAAGAGTTATAGCAAAAAAGTATTTTTAACGACATGAGCAAACACCGTTTGTGAACCGCTTGCGGATGGGATGCTTTAAAAGTCGCCAAATTATCCGACAGGATTACCTTAACTAACTACTTAGCAGCTAAAAATCAAAATTTGCTTACCCCCAAAAACCTCTTTTATTCGCGCATAGCATGAAAAAGAGTCAAATTCTGAACCTGAGGGATGGGTTGCCAAGTGCGTGATTTCGTAAAATGTGTACGGTAGAGAAATTGATATTTATAATTATCTCCTTAACGGATTTTATCACTTTTTACTCGACGCTCTAATTATAAATTAGGTCATTGAAAACAAGAGCGGTAGATAAGCATTTTTTTTAATATTATTAAGAAAAATTGTATGTTTTTTACAGGATTAAAAAGAAAAACTTGAAGTTTTAAAACTTTATAAAAGTTAGTAATAAAACGTTGTTTTATGGGGTTTTATAAATTGAAAAAGAGCCTATTGATGAGGCAACATCAGTAGGCTCCTTTAATATACTATTATTTAGATTTTCTTAAGCCAAAACAGCCTTAACTGCATCCGCCGCCTCTTTCAATAAAGTAGCAGACTTAACCTCTAAGCCTGACTCATCAATAATGGTTTTAGCTATATCTGCATTGGTCCCTTGCAATCTTACGATAATTGGTACATTGATATTCCCCATATTTTTATAGGCATCTACTACGCCTTGTGCCACACGGTCACAACGAACGATTCCACCAAAAATATTGATTAAAATGGCTTTTACGTTAGGGTCTTTCAAGATGATTTTAAATGCTTGCTCTACTCTAGCCGCATCTGCTGTACCACCAACATCTAAGAAGTTAGCAGGATCACCACCAGATAATTTGATAATGTCCATAGTTGCCATTGCCAAACCTGCACCATTTACCATACAACCAACATTTCCGTCTAATTTGACATAATTCAAACCAACTGCCTTTGCTTCTACCTCTGTCGGGTCTTCTTCACTAGTATCTCTTAGTTCTGCTAAATCTGGGTGACGGAATAAGGCATTATCATCCAAACTTACCTTACAATCAACTGCTACAATTCTGTCATCTCCTGTTTTTATACAAGGATTGATTTCAAACATAGACGCATCAGACTGTACAAATGCTTTGTATAAATTAGCGATGAATTTTGTCATTCCCTTGAAGGCAACTCCACTTAGACCAAGATTGAACGCTACTTTTCTAGTTTGAAAACCCTGTAAGCCTAAAGTTGGATCAATGTATTCTTTGTGTACTAAATGTGGTGTTTTTTCTGCAACTTCTTCAATATCCATTCCACCTTCTGTAGAATAAATAATGACATTTTGCTTTCTTTCTCTATCCATTAAGATAGAAATATAGTATTCTTTACAAGCATCAAAATCAGGTGCATAAACATCCTCTGCGACTAATATTTTGCTCACCAATTTACCTGGACCATTGATACCTCCTGGCGTTTGAGGTGTTTTCAACATCATCCCAATAATATTGCCTGCTATTTCTTTTACATCCGCTTCGTTCTTAGCAATCTTTACGCCTCCACCTTTTCCACGACCTCCTGCGTGAATTTGCGCTTTAATTACAGCCCATTCGGTGCCTGTATCTTTTTGTAATTGTTTATAAGCGGCTACTGCATCTGCTGCTGTGTTTGCTACAATTCCTTCTTGAATAGTAACACCAAAGCTTTTTAAGAGATTTTTTCCTTGGTACTCGTGTAAATTCATTGAAATATGGATTTAGGTAGGATAAAATAATTAAAGTAATTAATTAATTTTATCTTAAATGATATGAGTTTTAAACATCTTAAAGCTTGTTGGTGGTTTGTTTTTAGCCCAAAGGATAAATTCCCAACTAACTCTTAATTTTAGAAGGGGCAAAGATAGGATTATTTTGTAGCTTTTAAAAATCTAATGTTCAAGGTTCTATTCCTTTTTTGCTCCCGAATCAACGTCACTTTAATATTTTAAATGGCGCAGGGAATTTTAATAAATATAGTTACATTAGCACCATTAAAATTGGTTATCAATTAACTACAGTCAAAGTTTTAAAATATATATTTTTATAATTATTTAAAAATCATTTAAATCGACCCTGTTTTAAGTAAATATTCCGTCACAAAAATCACTTTTCTGCCCTACTTTTCTTTTCATAAATCTGCAATTTGCTAACAGTTCCCCACTCATTACATTGTAAAATAATAACGAAAATACCTGCTTTTGAGGAATTACATTGACTCCTTAATTGATTACTAGGTAGCTCTCCTTACAGAATATACCGACTAAATTTATTTACTTAGTAATACTCCCACAAAACGAACCTATAATATTATTGCTTTCTCTCTCAGCAATACCCTGCTAATATTTTAGTCCGTTCCAGTTGATTCCGAAGATAAAAAGAACCCTATAAATATGTACCCATTTACTATATTAGCAGTTAGTGATTTAGTTTCTGAATCTGGTATTGAAATCGTGATGAATTCCTTCGCTGAATTTTATCATGAGTTAACACCAAAACATCAAAAACAAATCAAATTAATTTTTATTGACAAAGGAGGATATACCATTCCTGTCTTGCATTGGTCAGAGAAATTAAAGATTAAGTCAATTGTCCAAATATTAAATTGGAAACGGACAGAAAAAATAGAAGAAGCTTTCCATAAAGCCAATTTTCTGTTAATGCCTTCTAGGACAAAAACTTATAATGGCATTATGCAAGCGCTGTCAAAAGGGCTGCCCGTTTTAAGTTATCAAGGAGAAGAAAGAGAAGCATTAATTGATTTAACTTGTGGCATGCTTATTGATTATATGTCAACAGGTCAAAGTATTGGAGATTTTGCAGAATTATTACGTATGTTATACTTTGATCCAGCAGCTTGTAAGATTTTGAAAAAAGGTGCACTTAAAAAATACACTACCTTACTACAGTCGCAACAACCAACAGGTAACGTTGCCCGTGCATCCGCCGCGAGTTAAAACATGTTCTTAATTAAACATAATTAAAAATATATTTTAAATTTTACTGCATTAGTGAATCTTTAAGAAAGCTATCCAGTAAATATAATCCAAACTTGCATTACTTCTTCCAAATTACTATAATGTAAAATTATATTTATATATAAAGTCCTTGTTTCTAATAGTGTAGAATGATTTTGTGTGAAAGATTAGAAAATGAATGACTATCAAATTGCATGTTATTTTTCGATATAACGTAAGATGAAACATTTGTTTACTTTTAGCCTTTTTTGTTTATCTCATTCAAGGTGAGGCACGTTAAGTGCCTCACTTTATTTTTTTGTAGTTTAAGCTTCTAAACAAAAACTTTTCCTTCTTTTCTCATCTGCTTTAAAATACGTGGCACTCTAAATCGTGGTCCGTAATCTTGCTTAAATTGTTCACATTTTTTAATAAAGTTATCTAAACCATAAGTGTTTACATATTGGAAAATCCCCCCTGTGAAAGCAGGAAATCCCCAACCAAAAATACTCCCTAGATTGGCCTCTGGAACAGAAGAAATTACTTTTTCTTGCATACACCAAATAGCTTCAATAACTTGTGCAAAGAGCATTCTTTCTTTAATGTCTTCGATACTATAAGTAGTCTGGGTGATAGGGAAAAAATGCTTTAATTCGGACCATAACATTTTTGATTCATTGATATAGTCATAAAACCCTGCTTGCTTAAATTTGCCTGTCCTTTCTAATTCTTCTATCATCCTTTTTAAGGTCGAAACAGCAGGGTGCGGCACATATTGACTACCATAATGGGCTGCTGCTTGATTTTCATATTTTAAGACCATTTTTAAGGAGAGGTCATCTGCAAATGCCAAAGCACCCTTTGGCATCCCTGCTTGCAAGCCTAAATTTTCGATTAAAGCAGGTGGGTAGCCTTCTTGCAATAAAGTAATACCTTCCAAAATATAAGTGTTTTGTACTCTTGCCACATAAAACCCCCAATCATCTTTAACCACAATAGGAATTTTACCCATTGTTCTCACAAAATCAAATGCCCTAGCAATTGTTTCATCTGATGTTTTTTGTCCCCTTACTATTTCTACTAAAGGAACTTTATCAACAGGATAGAAAAAATGGAGTCCTACATAATTTTCTGGACGGTAAGCTGCCTTTGCTAATTTTGTAATAGGAATAGAAAGTGTATTCGTCGCAAAAATGGCATATTCATCAATATGTTGTTCTGCATCTTTAAGCGCCTTTGCCTTAACCATTTCATTTTCATAAACCGCTTCTATAACTAAATCACAATTTTCAAAATCTTCTGGTTTGGCAGAGGTTGTAATATTATTATACATGCTCTCTTTTTCCTGAGGAGAAATAGTACCTTGAGTAACCAATTCAGTTAAGTGATCTTTGGCGTATTGTTTGCCTAATTCTGCAATTGGTTTAGATACATCTTTCAATACTACTTTTAATCCTTTTTTAATACAATTAAAAGTAATCCCTGATCCCATTCTACCCGCACCGATAACGCCCACCTGTTTGGCTCGAAATTTTCCGAACCCTTTTGGTCGATTAATGCCTTTCTTAATAGCATTATAATCATACCAAAAAGTATTAATCATATTTCTAGTTTCTGGGCGTAATGCCAGTTCTGTAAAATATCGACTTTCTATAGTCGTCGCAATATCAAAATCTACCTTAGAGCCTTCTACTAAAGTATTTAAAATAGCTTGTGGAGCAGGATAATTATTATAGGTGGTTTTAGCCAATTGTGCTGCTAATTGTTGAATAACTTGAGCAATTTTCGGGGTATTGGCAGTTCCTCCTGGAATTTGCCCATCTTTCCTGTCCCAAGGTCTCCTCCCCTCTTTATTAGCAAGCAACCATTGTTTTGCCTGTTCCATCATAGCTTTTTGATTAGGAGCAATCGTATCAATAATCCCAACTTTTAAAGCTTCTTGTGGTCGATATTTTTTCCCATTCGTCAATACGGTATAAGCCTTTTCTAAGCCTAACAACCATAATAATCGAGTAACACCACCATTGCCAGGCATCAAACCAACTGTGACTTCGGGATGCCCCAATCGAATTTTATAATCATCAACTACAATTCTATGGTGGCAGGCTAAAGCAAATTCAAATCCAGTCCCTAAAGCACTTCCGTTAATGGCAGCAACTACAGGTATTCCTGGATGCTCTAATGCTCTAAAAAATTTATTTAAAGTAAGAGAATGTTTATAAATTTCATTGGCATCAATACTCGTATGTAAATATTCTAATTCTCCTCCTTCTAAAAAATTCTTTTTTCCAGAAGTTAGAATAATACCTTTTAATGTTCCCTTAGTTTTTTCTTTTTGCAAATGCGTCAATACAGGTTTAAAATACTGATACATCTCGTGATTGATTATATTTTCATGGCGTTGTCCCATGTCTAAGGTGAGGGTAACTATATTTTCGGTATCTTTTTTATATTTTATCATGATGTCGGTTGTCGGTTGTCGGTTGTCGGTTTCCTAAACAGATAACTGACAACCGACAACTGTTACACAATTTCAATAATCATACTCGTTCCTATTCCTCCTTCGGCGCTTAAAGCAACGAGCCCTCTTTTTAAGTTTTGTCTTTCTAAGTCATCTAAGAGCATCCCCAAAAGGACCGCACCGTTTGCGCCAAGTGCATCTCCAAAAGCAATATTTCCTCCACATGGATTGAGTTGTTTATCCGCAATTTTAAAAGTTTGTTGGAACAAAAGCGCCGCTGCAGCAAAGGATTCATTGATATACCAAAGGTCAATATCTTTTGTTGTTAGTTGTGCTTTATTTAAAGCTTGTTTTGCCGCTTCAATTCCTCCTTTATGGGTAATCGTCAATTCTGTACTAACTGTATTGGTAGCGATTATTTTTGCTCTAGCTTTTGTCTCTATTACCTCGTTTTGTGCAGCGTTTCCTACTAAAAATAAGGCGGCATTATCAGCAGGTTGTGCGATATTCTTCGCACTATGAAAAGGAATGATCTGTTCAATTAAAGGGTATTTTCTGAGTGCAATCGCATCAAAACCAACTCGTTGAGATTTAGGAAAAATAGGTTGACTTTCGGATAGCTCTTCTAATGTAGTCGCTAAATTAATCGTTTCATCTTTTTCTAAGATGCTAATTTTATTCTGATCATAAATAGGAATGATTGATTTATTAAAATAATCTTTTTGATAAGCGATCTTTGCTTTTTGGATAGATTTAAAGGCATAATTATCGAGTTGTTCTTTACTAAAGCCTTCCATCGTCGCAATTAAATCAGCAGCTATACCACTAGGAATAGCTGCAATCTTATTCATAATATCAGGATCGCTAGAAATGGCCCCTCTATTATCTGCTCGATGGATCCGACTCATACTTTCAATACCGCCTGCTACTGCCAAGTTGTCCCAACCTGCCTTTATTTTAGCTGCTGCTAAACCAATTGCGGTTAAGCCAGAAGTTTGAAAACTATTGATTTGTAGACCAGGAATCGTAGCGGACCAATTAGCATGTAGTAAAGCGGTTTTGGCAATATTATCTGCTTGTCCACCCATTGGTACAACACAACCTATAATGAGGTCTGCTATTGCCGCCGTATCTAATTGATTTCGCTTCTGCAAAGCATGTAAACACTTACTTAATAAGTCAACTGGTCGGACTTCAAATAAAGCGCCATTTCGATTACCTTTACCAAAAGGCGTTCGTAAGGTATCATAAATAAAAACGTCGATCATGTGATGTATTGCTTACTATTTTTGATTAACAGTTTATGATTAAAGGTAGAATGATAGCAGGCTGATAACTTGATTTAGTCTTAAAAACCTAAGAATAGGTAGATAAAATAGGGTTCTTAATTAAAAAAATCAGACTTTTGAACAAAGAAATGCCTTTTTAATTACCTTTCATATAAAATTACTAAGAAACGACGTAACTATTCACCACCAAAATAAAAAATAGACATTTTCTCTACCATTTAGTTATTTAAGTTCATATAGTTAATTTTATGGCGTATCTTAAATGAACTTAGATGCCTTAAATGGTAAAAATAAGCTATATTATTGCATGCTGAATAAGTACGAAACGACTAAAAAATAAGGTAATTACTTAGGGGTATAAAAGTTAAAGGCTGCATAGGTACAAAGCTATCTAAAAGTAAGCCTCAAACGAGTAGCAAAGTAAATTAGGTTTGTCCTTTGTCCTTTTAAATCTAGGTACCTTTCCTCCTCCTAAATAGTTACAAAATAAATTAGGGAGTAGGAAAAATATAACCTACCAGTTCTGCGGCTTTATTTTGCCCTTCTTCTTGATCGTTGCTAAAATACCTGCCGGCAGGCTCATTATGCAAAGGCATAACTCCGTTTTTAGCGCCTCGAATAAGAACAAGCTAAAACCACATTTATTGGTACCTTATTTATTTCCTACTCCTTAGTCGATTTTAGTTAACATTAAAAACTAAATTGTAAAATTATGGCTAGAAAAGCAAGATTAACTGTATTCTCTCGATTTTTAATTATGATGCTTCTGGTTGGGCCATTGGCTTTTTTAGGTGCTTCTTATTATAACGGAGAAGATGGCATAGAAACGATCAAAGATTTATTTAATCAAGGGAAAGAAAAAGTGAGTGAAACTCGCACAAATAGAACGGATAAAGCAGCCGAACAATCGACTTATAAACTTCAAAAATTAGAAGAAGATTTGGAATATAAAAATAAGCGGATAGAGGAGTTGCGAAAAGAAAATGAGGAATTGAGACAACAAATAGATAAATTGGAAAAGCAGGTGGCAAATGGAACCGTCTCAACTTCTAGCAGTAGTGGAGGAAACTCCAATAGTTCTTTTTAGCTTAAAAAAGATTGAATTTGATTTTTATTAATAATAATGAATTCATCATTAAATTATGGACCAACCTATTTTTTTAGAATATTTTATTGCTCAGACTACTGGCAACAGTTTTTTAGTACAAATTATATTAAACGCTTTGGCTTTATTATTAGGGGCTAGTTTACTAAAAGGGGTACAAGTAAAAAATTTTGTGAGCGCTATTATAGTCGCCTTAGTTTTAGCTGTTTTAAATGCAACGCTAGGCGCTTTCATGGATTTCATTAGTGCGCCTTTACGATGGTTGACACTTGGTTTATTTGCCTTTATAGTAGATGCTATTGTCATCTTAGTAACCGCAAATTTCATGAAGAGCTTTAGAGTAGATGGATTTATTTCTGCAGTTTATTTAGCCTTTGCTTTGAGTATTTTTAATTTGATTTTATCTATTTTTGTCTAAGAACGATACCTCAGCAACAAAGAAGACATAAGGGCTTAAAAATGATTTTAAAAAATCATTTTTAAGCCCTTTTTTATTCTATTTATCATACACATTTTTAAAACGCTGCCAAAAAATATTTGGACATCTTATTGAATTGTCTAATTTTGAGGTTATATCATAACCACCAAAAAATAAATAATTAAAAATGGAACATAGGTTAATCGTAACTGCCGATGATTTCGGTGCTTGCCATTATATTGATAATGGCATAAGAGAAGCAATAAAAGCAGGTGTGATAAGTAGTGTTGCTGCAATGATCAATTTTGAACCAAGAGATGCCAATCATCCACATGGTGAATACCCAGGAAGTATTCAAGCTATCAAATCATTGATTAATGATATACAACATCATCCAGACTATGCCAAAAGAAGAAATGTAAGGGTCGGCTTACATTTTAATTTCCATGCAGGTTGTCCAGTTTATCCTGACAAAAGCAAAGTAAAAAGCCTACTCAGTACTAAAAATAAAATTCAGGGTAAACCTATTTTTAAAACAATCGAAGAATTTAATCCAAGTAAAATTGAAAAACGAGAAGTCATTAAAGAACTCCATGCTCAATACAGCAAATTCTATTCTGGGCTAGGATATATTCCAGATCATTTTTCAAGCCATTTTCCAATTATTTTTATGACCCCCGATTTTTTTGATTCAGTTTGTACATTGGCTCATCAATTGAATATCCCTATAAGAAATCCTTTCTTAATTTGGCAAACAAAAAATGAAGGAAAGAACTCTCCTCATCGAAATGCTTTGATACAAACAAAAAAATTCTTTAAGAAAAGATCCAAGACTAAACACATTGACTTAAAGCGAGCTATTAAGCTAATTGATACATTGAATGATACGATTCTAAATGGTTGGAAGCGAAAGAATATTCGAGCCATGAAACGGCATCAAATTCCTTTTGCAGATTATGTCAATGTCCATTTATATGGTAATGGACATGAACCGACCTGTGTCGATAATATATTTAATCATCTTTTGCCATTCCACCCAGAATGCTATCAAAGAGATGCAACTACACCAATCGTCACAGAAATGGTTACACATGTAGGCAAGGGAGCGTATAATCCCGCACAAGTACCTAACGGAATAGACGAGAATTATTTTAGTGGTCGTAGCAATGAATTGAAAAATATTATCAATAATGAGGCCTTGAAAAAAACCAAATTATATAATTATAAATATGCATTTAGATAGGTTAAGTAATGCAGCCTAATTAATCGGGTAATTAATAACTATCTTTTTACGCTATTCTTCATCAAAAAACAACTATTAAACATAAAAACCAATTACAATTAATCATTTTATTACTCAAATGTTACAAGAGTATAAACATCTGTTACAAGAGAGAAAACTTATCTATTAGTTCTTCTATAAGTTTGCAGTACGCTAATCATTATAGGTTATAACAAAATTAGGATAATGAATAACACATTCATTTTTATAAAAACAGGAACAATTATTGAAAAAGTATTGCTCTCAGATATTTATGCTATTGAGTCTGAAGGCAATTATTGTACAGTTAAAACCAATCATCAAGAATATATTCAGAGGTCTTCTTTAACAAAAATGAAGGAAAGACTCCAAATACAAGGGTTTATTCAGATTAATAAATCTACGCTTTTACCTATTCGTAGAATAGAGAAAATTAATTTAACCATTAATGAAGTGAATGTTTCAGGTCATCGATATAGCTTGAGTCGCAATTTCAGAAAAGAATTTATAAAAAAGTTAAATTTATTATAATAAGCGGCATTTTGCCTGATTCTCTCTAATGTTTCCCCTCTACACTATGACACTATTTAAGACGGCTGTCTTAAAAATTGCCGAATATAAAGTAACTTGTAACTACTTAAGTAATGCAGCCTAATTAATCCGCATTACTTAAATAGTTACAGTTTATTTATATTTCCTTGAATCATTTCGCCGCCCGAATAACCGTATTCCGCTGTATCCAACAAGGCACTCTAAAAGTACCACCTTCCTTCAAATTTCTTTGAAAAATATCTTCTTTACTAGGCATATATTGCGCATAGCGCCGAATAAAACGATTGGCTTCTGGGGCAGCGGCAGGATCAAGGCTTTTGGCTTTATTCCACATATCCAAAGCCACCCAAACAACTACTTGGCTATCAAAACCCGTTCCTGGGCCACAAAGTGGGCCACTAGATGCATATAATCGACCAATAATTAAATAGGGTTCGCCCCAATTGGGTTTAAGTTCAGCGGCTTTAAGTGCATATTCTCTAGCTTTAGAAAATTTTCTTAGATGCACATAATACACCTTGGAAATCCTTAAGGTATAAGTCGCTTTTTTCTCTACATCCGTCTCGTTAGCTAATAATTCTTCATAGTATTCAATGGCTTTGTTGTATTCTCCATTTCTAAGCGCATCTGTGCCTAATTTAGCAGGAGAAGTTGCCACAGGGTTTTCTATTTTACAATGCTCTTCATAGGCTGCATTTAAGGCAACCAAAGCAGTATCTGCTACGACACAACCTCCCCATTTCAATCGACTATAAACCGTAGTCAGCAAATCACAATCTTTTGGATTAGCTTTAAATTCTGCATAGTATTTACCTTTATAATAATCACAATCAAAAAAGCCTTTTATCGTTTCCAAATCCTCCAAACGAATTGGTGCATACCCTTCGATTATTTTCCAAGATTCGCAATCTTTGCCTTTGCAGTTTGTGACGCCTTTAGTGATTGTTTCTTTGATTAAGCTTTGATATTTGAAGGCTTCTCCATGAGATAATTCTTTATCAAGTGTTAAATCAACCAAGGTGGCAGTAAAAGGATTGACAATAAAAAAAGGCATATCTGTCCCTTCTGTATCCGCTACCTCCTTAAAAATCTGATAAATTTCTTTTGGGTTTGATTTATGTGGATAATTAAAATATAGGTTAAAACCTTTTAAACCTTTGTATCGTGCTGCGTTCTTAGGATAGCATTTAGCAGCCTCATCATATAATTCAAAAATTTTATCAATATAGGCTGATTTTTTATCCAAATCTGTTTCTTTACCATACATCCACTGATACATTTTCACACCGTCTATAAAATGGTAATCTCTTAATCCGTCTGCTGCTGGTGCCAATTCAATGGCTCTCTCCCAAAGAGGCATGGCTTCTTCAAAATTATTTGCCTTTATTAAATCTCGATATAGTACATGAGCATCTTCTGCTTCCTCTGAATTGGTTGATTCAAAAAATTTGCCGCAAGGGCTTAAATCTTTTCGTACAGGAGGAGGTGGTGGTGCTTCTACGACTTCTTCGACTACCTTGGGCGTACAAGCCAATACCAGAAATAGGATTAAAATCGAGAATTTGGATAATTGTAGTTTACTATTCATTGCTATGGATTTAAAAGTTGTCAGTTATCGGTTGTCGGTTATCAGTTGTCAGTTATCGATTCATCTAATAGGCAACTGGCAACCGAGCATTGAGAACCATTATAATTTTAGCGTTGTAAATATCGGCATTGCTAAGCAAAATTAAAAACGCCTTGTTCTACAAAGATGAGAACAAGGCGTTTTATGGTGTATTATCAATTGAATGCTAGACTCAGTATATGATTTATCCTTCTTGGAATCGAACAGTTACTGTTTCACCAACCCAACATCCAGTCTTTGCTTTCTTTCCTCCTTGCATACTTCTCATAAATACATCACTCTTTAGAGGAATGGACCCATTATAAATACCAATTTTTTTATTAGCTTCTTGTGCAATTTCTGGATCAGAATCAATACTCTTCGCTTTTCTATATTTATCAATCGCAGCAATTACGACTAAACCTCTAGAGTAACCATCTTTGCCACAATTTCTACTTGATTTTCCATACAAGTCACCAATCAACATATAAGGTCTTCCCCAATTAGGTCGTAATTTAGCAGCATTATAAGCATTCGTTCTTGCTTGACCATTCTGCCCTAACTTTCTACCTTGAATCGATGCGATACTAAAATAGTATCCAGCTTTTTTACTATCATCTGTTTCTGCTTCTAAAGCTTCTCTATATTTAGCAATGGCTCCTTTGTAATCTTGGGCTTTATACATCTTACTTGCCATCATAGCAGGATTATTCGCTTCAAATTCTGCTTTTCTTCTAGCATTTTCTGCTGTAGCATATTTAGAATATTTCCCTTCCAATTCATCTAGAAAAGCATTTCCTGTTTCACAGCCTTGACGCTTTAAAATAGGAACGATTTTTTTCAATACCTCTGGATTATCCGGATCTGCTTCATATTCAGGACGTAACTTTTCTACAAAGTAATCACAGTCAAAAATATTATTTTCGATTTGTGCAAAAATCGCTTCAACAGAACCTTTTGCCTGCTCGTAGTAAGCTTTGTATTTAGCGTTATTAGCGATATTATGGTCTGCTAATTCTAATAATTTAGCATAAGCAGTTCTAGACTCTTCCTTCGTCATTTTTTCGTTGGTAAACTGGTGTACCACGATTCTAGCGTAAGGATCTAATACGATGTATTCTGCATTTGTCCCGCCTTTTTCAATAGCCGCTTCTAAAGTAGCTCTAGTTTGTGCATAAGGCGTTCTTAATTCATAGAACATATCAAAGCCCTGGCGACCTAAGTGATAGGCTATTCTATCTTCTGCCTTCGTTTTTGGCAATTTAATGCCTCCTGACTCTAAACAAGCAATAGCACCTTCATATAAACCAAGGATTCGTTGAGCAATTTCTCCTTTTTTTGTCTCATCTGTTTCTTTCTTCATCAAGTCCTTCAAAATTGCAATTCCATCTGTGTAGTGAACATCTCTTAAACCATCCGCAGCAGGTGCCGCAGCAAAAGCTTTTTCCCAATTAGGTAATGCAGCTTCGTAATTTTTAGACTTTGCATCTTGTCGGTATAATACGTGAAAGGTTTCTGATTCTTCGGCATTAGCAGAATCTACAAACTTATCACATTGTGCATTTGCAGGAACTGCTAGATAAAGCACCCCGGCAAAAAACAAAATAGCTTTGAACATTTTTTCTATTCGCTTCATATTTTTACAATTTTTAGTTTTTATTTTAAAGTATGTTTTTCAGAATCAAGAGTAGAGAAATGATTCAAGTTATACCATTAATATAGTCTCTATCCTCTAATCTTAATTCGATTAATTAAATTTCCGTTTCCTAAACCAAGAATTATCGTTTAAAGTAAATCCTACGGTAAATTCACCATAAGTTTCCTGTAAAGTTGTATTTCCGCCTCTTTTTCCAAATTCTACAGAAATATTTACAAAAGAAATCTGTCTTCTCGGCAAAGTAACAGGTAAACCAAATCCAAAAGTAATGCCTCTTTCTTCTATTTGCTCCCCACCTATACTTCTAGGATCTGTACCTATAAATGCTCCTACTCTATATCGAACTCGTTTCCAAAACTTATTATAAGAAGCATAATCTGGAATAAATTCAGCGCCAAAAGAAGCTCTATAAGCATCTTCAAAAGTTTCTGGTCTTGCATCATTCCGATAATTGCTCCAAAAGGTTTGGTCGTAATTTATACCAATTTTATATTTCGCTCCACCTGCCAAAACAACCCCTACGCCGATTTGTCCTGGCAAAGTTGCCTTTCCATCTACCCCACTTGCATTTACTATAGTATCACTCGACAAACTGATTATATAAAATGGATTGAATCGAGTAAAAAATTGAGTAGAGTTAGTATTAAGACTGCTACTTGAGCTTGCTGTCACACCTAAAGTCAATACTTTAATTTTTTTAATATCTTCTCCCTTATTAAATACAAAATTATGCTGCGCACCAAATCTCCAAGTTAACCCATTGATACTAAAGTCATCTATAAATGAATTTTGAAAACTAGCATCGAGGTCTTCAAATAGCACATTTCTTGTATCTTCAATTTTGCCAAAAAGATACCCTAAGCTAATCCCTACAGCGGATTGTTTATATCTAAACCCATTAGACCAAAGAAGTTGATTGGTTCCTCCTTCTCCTCTAAATTCACTTTGTATATTGCCTATATCAGGCAAATTGGCTTCTGTTTGTACCGTAAAACCAACCAAAGAATAAGGCACTAAAGCAAAAGACATCCCCCAAGAGAAATCTCTAACCTCTCTATCCAGCAAGTCATTAATTGGGTTATTCAAAGTAAACCCTAATGCTAAGTGAGATAAATTACCACTCCAATTTTCATTAATTTGATCACCACTTTCCCAGGTAGAATTTCTACCATATAAGCCAAAATCAAAAGCTGCCATTTGTATAAAGCCCAAAGAGGCTGGATTTTGCAAATTCAAATGATAAGGATCATTATAGCCATTGGTCAAACCAGGCGCTGATCTGAGGTTCGTAAAATTCTGGTTTAATACATCTCCCAATCCAAATCTGGAGAAAGGAGAATTATTTTTAGGCTGAGCCATAACCAAAGTCACAACGAAACAAGCAGATAGCGTTAGAAGAATACGTTTACAAAAACTCCACATTATAATCAAGGATTTTGTTAAGTCCAACTAGGACTAAATTTGAATTGACAAATATCTTAGTTTTCAGCCGTTTAGCAAAATATTCAGCATCTCCTCCTGTTAA
>CAZXYA010000058.1:0-26145 GCA_964644655.1 uncultured Saprospiraceae bacterium
GTACAGCTTTAAAAGTCGCCAAATTATCCGACAGGATTACCTTGACTAACTACTAGTATGGAATAGTTATTAAGTAAATAAAGCGTGATTAGTGAATAGAAGTGAATGTTTGTCGTTGAAATTGAAATTTAGGAGGCCTCTATAATAGACCTGTTGACATAGAAGATGTATAAAGAATAGATTATTAGTCTCATGATGATGGTTTTAAGTGTGTTTTGTTAATGCTTGACAAAAGTACATGTTTTTGATTATTTTATTTAAATAATTGTTATTTTGATTACATATTGATGTATTGATTCTTACAATACTAGTTGAATTAACTCCTAGAACAACTAAATTTATACTGGAGGAGTTCCATTAGTTATGAATAATATTGGCTATCATATCGTTGCGATGCAGCTCTATCCGTTATTTTAAAAACATTACCCTTTTACGGTAAATACTTAAATAGAAGTGAGTTTTGTACCATTTGATGGACATATTAGGCGCTTACGTAAATTTTGAAACCAACAAATTGTCGATAATTTTCAAACTTCAACCTCAAATGCAACTTCAATTCCCGCTGAAGATGGCTTAAAATTTGGATTTGAAATTGAGGTTGAAATTGAATTTTATTTAGTACCTTCTCCTTATTAAATAGCTTATGTTCCAAAAAAAAAAAGTAACTGGTTCTGCAAAAGCTTATTTAGACAAAGCATTTGACATTAAACCTCAATTTAAGCGCTTTAATCAGCAGAACGATATTTTTAATCGTTCGATGTGGGATGATAAAATTAACCCTAAAAATTTTTATGTCAGTTATGACATTACCAATTATAAGCCTAAAAAATCTAAAGGATTTGACCATTGGGATTATGCTTTACGAAATGCAAGTTGGCATTTGACGGATGTAGTTGGCGAAATGACTTTTCCAGAAACGGGTAGGGTAGAAGGATTTACTGATTATTATACGACGCAAACACAAGGACCACCTACCAAGATGGATTTACCTAGTTTGGCAGAGACGACACATCGAATCAAAAAAGCAGCAACAATGTTAGGGGCAGGTATGGTTGGTATCTGTGAACTAGATGAGAGATGGGTCTATTCGCATAATTTTAGTCGAAAAACACAGGCTGCCCAAAAATTAGATTTACCGCCTGGGATTCGTCATGCTATTTTATTGATTTTGCCAATGGATTATGAATTGAGTAAAACGATTCCTTCCGCATTAGGTGGAGCTACAACAGGCTTAGGCTATGCATCTAGTTTAAATGTGGCGACAACATTGGCGCAGTTTATAACCAATTTAGGATATGAAGCCATTGCTTCTCTAAACGATACCGCACAAAGTATACCAATGGCGATTCAGGCTGGACTAGGAGAATATGGAAGAAACGGTTTATTAATTACCCCTAAATATGGACCAAATGTAAGGATCGCCAAAGTTTTTACAGATTTACCTTTATTATCAGACCAACCAATAGAATTTGGGGTAAAGCAATTTTGTGAGACATGTCGAAAATGTTCAGATGCTTGTCCTGTTAAAGCTATTGCTAAAGATGTACCACAAGCCATACCACCTAATTTATCAAGCCATGCTTTTATTAAAAAATGGACAGTCAATGCGGAGAAGTGTTTTAAATTTTGGGTAGGGATGAATACGGACTGTGCGATTTGTATTCGAGTTTGTCCTTATAATAAGGATTATAGTAAGTGGTGGAACCGTTTAGGAATACAGTTAGCCAATAGTCCTTTGCGACGAATAATGCTTTGGTTAGATGATAAATGGGCATTTGGTAAACGACAATCAGCTAAATGGTGGTGGGCTTAAGGTTTCAAAAGGGGAGTATTTTAACCACTCTAAAAATGCTTGCTACTTGTTATGGAAACCCTAACGGTAAAATGAGCTTAAATGGTGGGCGATACTTTCAAAGTATCGCCCACCATTTAATCCATTTTACTAAAAATGCCTATTAAACATGCTCTAAAGGCAATTAATAAGTTGTATATTTTATGCTTACCTTTTTTGCTAATAATTGACAAAACGGGCGATTTATATATAAAACAAGGTTTTTTCGTATAAAAAATTGCTTTTCTAAATACTATCTCCTAATTTTACCAAAAATATTATTAATTATTGCAGTCACTATATCCCAAGTAATCAATAATTTAAATATTTTTAGAATCATCAATATTACTTATAATTATAAATAATATTGATAAACAATTTTCCCAGAACAACGACATATCCATGAACAGCACAATCTTTACCCTGTATTCCTATTGCGGGAATCCTATCCCTAGGATTCATTCCAGCAACAACAATCAACCAATCTTTATAGAGCGCCCAATATCTTCTGTATATAGCAGAAATGCAACTCCTATTTGGCATAATACTTTCCATCCCCCCTGTAAATTAGGAGTCAACATAATGTATTATAATAAATAATAATATTTATTTGCATCAATATGAGGCGATTGTACGTAAATGTAGGATGGTTTGGCTCAATATTTGCTAAAATCAATTACATTTGCACCAATTGTTACTAATCAACTGATAATTAAGGACTTTTACATTCTTATGTGTAATACTTTTCACCCAGTTACTTATCGATTTAAGACCTACCCGCATAATATGGCAATGTATCCCTATTGCCCAAGAACAGATATTCCATTAAAAATTTAAAGATTATTTCACTTCTTTCCATGATAATAGTGAATACCAAAAACCGTAATATGCCGCACCCATTACATAATTTTAAAATAAAAGGTAAAATGAATCTACATTCATTGCGATGCCTATTCAAAAAAGGCTTGAATATAGGGCTAATGTGCCTGTTTTTCCTATTGGTAGGCCATATAAATAGTTTTGCTCAAGGAACTTCTTTAGCAAGAATAGCAGGAACAGATACCGTTGTTGTTGATTTGAGTAGTGATGTTGGGCTCATTACAGGGGCGCAACTGAATACTGTTCTGAATCCTAGTGGTTTGCTATTTTACGAGAATTTAAATGGTTCTGCTGCTACGGATACTAATTATATAGCGAATACTAGTAGCACTATTTTTGCTATTAGGTGTGATACGCCCACCGTATTTATAGGAGGGAAAAATGATTTTTACGGTCCACCTGCTGCAGGAGATATTGACACACTTAATGATTTAAGCTCCATCCAATTTTTTAACTATGCGAATATGCCTAGCAATAATAGCACAGCCGACTCAATGGCTTCTGTAGCGATACTTAATGCGCTTAGGACTGGGTCGACTGTACGACAACCATTATCTGGTTCAGGAGCAGGAATTGGTGCAGGACCAATATTCTTTAAGATAAGAGATATAGCAAAACCGAATGTAATTTGCAGCACAAGACCTATTTCTAATCCGGATACGGTATATCTAGATAGTTTAGGTCTTATTACGGCATTACAAATTGATTCAGCTAGTACAGATAATTGTACCCCCAACGATAAATTAATATTTTCAATTTCCCCCAATAATATTCAATGTGATTCTGTTGGTGGCGCACCTTTTAAGGTCACCCTAACTGTTACAGATGAAGCGGGTAATGTGGATAGTTGTTCTACTTATGTTGTCGTAAAAGATACTTTAGGTCCAATTATTCAAATGGTACCAGCAGATGATACACTCACTTGTGAAGATGTCATTCCTGGTCAAATGGTTTTGGCTGCTCTTGATAATTGTTCACCGATTCCACCTGATTCTGTTCGTATGTTTGCGGATACCCTTCGACCAGATACTTCTAGTATGGTTTCTATGGATTCCTTATTAAGAGATAGTGCTTTTTATAATTACGATATTGTCTACAAATGGGTCGCAACGGATACGCTTGGAAATGTAGGAGATACCGCAAGACAAGTAATTACCATAAGAGATATTACCCCACCAGTCATTGATTTTGATACCTTAATCTTATTACCAACAAGTCCAAATTCAACAACTTGTAGCGGAACGATTACCTTAGATTTATTAGGAAAGATAAGTGACGAATGCTCTGATACGCTTAAGTTAATAGCCGTTGCAGCGCAAGATTCAACGGTGCAGCACGATACTTTAGAAATGATTACGCTAAATGTAGCGATGGGGGATACTACTATTCTTGTTATAGCAGAAGATTTCTCCAATAATAGAGATACCCATAAAATGAGAATTGTAGTGGACGATATGACAGAACCCGTTCCTAGATGTAATAACTCCGTAGCGGTGACCATTAATGCTTTTGGTTTTGCAGCGATTGATAGTTCTGTCATTAATCTAAATTCTATTGATAATTGTACGAGTCCTGGTGATTTACGCTTTGATTTAAGTCAGGACACTTTCCGTTGCTCAGATATTGGACAAACGATTACCATCTTTATGAATGTCATTGATGAAGCGGGGAATAGTGCGCCTTGTCAATCAAATGTTACCGTAAATGATTTTGCAGGTACGGGTTCTTTTGCTTGTCCAGCGGATGTCACCATACCTTGTGATGCTTCGACTGTGCCAGATAGTACAGGTTTTCCTACGGTAATGGACGTTTGTGGAGGAGGAAGTGGTTTAGCAAAAAGTGATAATATAATCGCAGGCCCAGGAGGAGCAAATAATATTTGTCAAATTATAGAAAGAACTTGGACCTTTACCGAT
Source organism: uncultured Saprospiraceae bacterium (assembly GCA_964644655.1). Taxonomy (GTDB): domain Bacteria; phylum Bacteroidota; class Bacteroidia; order Chitinophagales; family Saprospiraceae; genus JAFMDF01. Next base: position 4,627 of record CAZXYA010000058.1, read on the forward strand.
TCTGTATCAGGAACTGTTACCACTTGTTTACAAATAATTAATTTGGTAGATAATGTAGCGCCTGTATTAATGGAAACTTTTAATGATACCATAGTCGCTTGCATCCTAGATGCGAATACAAGAGATTCCATTTTGGTTACGGATAATTGTGTAGCCCCTGCGTATGTACAAGCGGTAGATACCTTCACTATGGGCGTAGATACGATTACCTTAAGAAGAATTTGGACCGCTTTTGATAGTTGTACCATTACGGCAGATACGCAATACATTAAGTTGGTAGATGATGTTGCACCAATGATTAGCTTACCTGCGGATACCGTCTTTAACACAGGAGATTTTAACCCAGATTCATGTGGCGTATTTGTAACTATAGATTTTGAACCTTATGTAAGTGATTGTAATGCTTCATTAGGTTTGAGTATTGGCTATCAAGTACCGGGTAGTGCAGCACAAGATAGTACAGCTATTTTAGCGCAGTATTTCCCCATAGGACAACATAGCGTTGTCGTAACCGCCAGAGATTCTAGTAATAATATAGGACGAGATACAATTATCATTGATGTAAATGATACCTCTACGCCTACGGTTGTTTGTGTAGAGAACGTGATTGTTTCCTTAGGAACAGGTGGAACAGGCATATTATTAGTTTCTGATGTCTTAATTAGAGCAACAGATAATTGTGGAGGCGCTTTACCAGATTCTTTAGCTTCATTGAGTCAATCTACCTTTGATTGTTCGGACTTAGGGGTACAACAAGTTGCTTTAATGGTGACAGATACCTCTGGTAATATTGGGACTTGTATGATAAATGTAACGGTGATTAATCAAGGCAACACCAACTTTATCTCTATTACAACGGATAGCTTGGATGAAACGATAGCAGGCCTAAATAATGGGCAAGCGTCGGTAGCAGTAACAGGTGGTTCTGGTAATTTTACAATCCAATGGGATGACCCAGCCAATTCTATTACGGATACGATTACTAACCTAGCACCAGGCTTATATACGGTAACGGTTAGTGATACGAGCAATGGTTGTGTATTAACAGATACTGTTCGAGTGAATACGGGGAGTACGGTTACTTACCAAATAGGAACAATAGCTGGCATGCCAGGAACAATAGTACAAGTACCTGTAACTGTTACCAATTTTACCAATGTGGCGAGCATAGATATGTCTTTCAATATTTCAGATCCAACCATAGCGCAATTTGTATCAGGCAATGAAGCAGGCGGATTTAATGTACCAGGTCTCAACTTAAATAGCTTTAATATAGATCCAAGTAATTCGAGTCGTTTATTATTAGGCGCTAATTTAAATTCACAGTTTGGGGAAACAGCAGCAGATGGTTCAACTATTTTCTTTATTAATGTGCTATTGAACCCTAATGCAGCGATTGGAAGCTCAACGCCTATCATCGGTGATGGAAACTCTGAAGTAGATATAAAAACTAGCTTTGTGATTAATAGCACAGCAGTTGATTTAGTGGCACAGAGTAGTAGTGGTTCAGTTAGTGTAAGCAATGTTAATAATAGTCTAGCAAATTTTGGCGGGCGAATCAATTTGATTAATGGCAATCCATTAGCCAATGCAACGGTTACTTTTAGTGGAGCGGTCACTAGTGAAGATTCTACAGGGATAGATGGTGTTTATAATACAACCGTAACTGCGGGACAAAATGTTACCATTACTCCGACAGAGAATGAAAATGCTAGAAATGGCTTAAGTACCTTTGATTTAGTTTTAATTCAAGATCATATCAATGGTCGCTTATTAGATTCACCATATAAGCGTTTAGCGGCAGATATTAACGAATCAGGTACAATTACTATTTTTGATATTATCGAAATCCAAGATGTTATCTTAAGAAGACTTACTTCTTTTAATGTTGTGCCTTCTTGGACATTTGTTCCAGCAGATCATACTTTCACAAATCCAAATAATCCTTTTGCAGGAACGGTACCTACTTCTATCACAACTACTGCTAGTGCAGCGGATACCGCACTTAATTTTATAGCGATTAAGAACGGCGATGTAAGTCTAGATGCGGACGAAATTAGATTGCAAGGAAACATAGTCGCAGAAGATCGAAATAAAGACTTTGCCTTTACCGTAACAGACCAAATTGTGGAGGCTGGTAAATACCTTAAAATTCCATTTAAGGCAGACCATTTTGATCAAATAAGAGGCTATCAAATGACTTTAGATATTGCCCCAGAATGGTTAACCTTTGAAAAAGTGGAAGCAGGTGCCTTAACAGATATTTCTATTAATAATTTCAGTTTCACAAATATCGATAAGGGGCAAATTGCGACCAATTGGTTCAATAATGCCGCTCAGACAGTAGCCGAGGATGAAACTTTATTTACCCTAGTTTTTAAAGTAGAAAAAACAGGTAGACGCTTAAGTGATTTAATGCAAATTACGTCGGACATGATTCATGCCGAAGCCTATACCGATGAATTGATTTATGATGGAATAGATTTAGTGTTTGAAGCGAATCCTGCATTGGCAGGAACGTTCGAGTTATTCCAAAACAAACCAAATCCGTTTAGAAACGAAACAACCATCAGTTTCAATTTGCCAGAAAAAGCGCCAGTATTGCTTAGATTCTTTGACTTTAGTGGTCGATTGACCCATCAAGTAAAAGGAGAATATGCGAGTGGAATGAATAATGTTACCATTAGTAAAAATGACCTTGCTAGTAATGGTATCCTATATTATGAACTAACAACAGAAGGCTTTACTGCAAGAAAGAAAATGATTGTCTTAGAATAGATACTAGTTGCTGGTTACTAGTTGCTGGTTGTTCGATTAATAATTGATTATTAAATTTATCGACATTTAATCGTTCAATTTTAAATGACACCAAAATTGGGCTATTATTAACCCTCAACTAGTAACTAGCAACCAGTAACCAATAACCAGTTTTAAATTGTCTATTTTCGGCTGAACCACAGCTTTTTATAGAAGCTCTAAAGACTAATCACTAACTTTGCCAAAAATCGATTAAATGAAGTATCCAATTTTATCTGTAAAAGATAATAACCTTTCCTTAGTCATCTATGACAATGATGACCAACAACTTCCTCGATTTTTCCAAGCTTTACTTAATAATTTACCGATAGGTTTATGTCTCTAGTGGTTGAAATACCAAATCATATGCATAAGAAAATATACCTTCTCTTTACTATACTTCTTATTAGTTTTTTGAGTCTACAAGCTCAGATTACTTTAAGATTCCCAGACCAAGACATCGGATGTCAAGAAACTATTACTTTTCCATTTATTGTCGAAGACTATATAGATGTTAGAGGAGGACAGTTTTCTATTAATTGGGATACTACTTCCTTACAATATCAAGGCAGTTCAAACATCAATATAACACCGAACCCTAGTATCAACATTGATTCAATAGCGAGTGGTAAATTAGCGCTTTCTTGGTTTGGTGCAAACCTTGAAACGCTACAAGATGGAGATACATTATTTACCATAGATTTATTTGTTAAAAATGGTAATTTAAATAATCTACCCCTTTCTTTATCAGATGATTTTGTACCTAATTTAATAACCTTAGCGGTTAATAATACCTTGCAAGAATTACCTGCTACTATTCAAAATGGTACCCTTAATTTAATGGATACCATACCACCAATAATTACCTGTCCTACAGGACAAACGGTCGTGAATACTGGTGGAAGTGCAGCAGTTGTAGTGAATGGTTTAAGTCCAATAAATGTAATGGATAATTGTGGCAGCATAGCTTCTGTTAATTACAATTTTTCGGGAGTGACCCCCGGAAGTGGGATGAATGATGCGAGTGGGATAGCTTTTGATGTTGGCACAACAACGATAACTTATACTGCCACAGATTCCAGAGGTAATGTAGGAACGTGTATGGTAGATGTATTAGTCAATAGCTCAGGTGCAATTAGTACTGTTGGCGTAGGCTTAAATGCAGTTACAGGAGTTTGTACGGATACGATTATCATACCAGTTAGCGTCAATGATTTTGATAGTATTACCAGTCTTGGATTTTCTCTAGGATGGCAAGCGGCTAACTTTTCATTTGCCGAAGTGAGCGATTTTGCCATAGCAAGTATGAGTAGTGCTAATGTAGATATGACACAAGCAGCTACAGGAATAATTAGCTTAGCTTGGACAGACGCAACGCCGCAAACTTTAGCGAACCAATCGACTTTATTTAATCTAAAATTAGTACCAACTACAGTCGTTAATAATACGCCGATCACTATTTCTAATACAAGTGCAGCACAAAATAATGGAAGCATTCCTGTTAGTATTAGTAGCCAAGGAACGGTAACAGCTACCGCTACTAACTTTCAAATTACTTGCCCTGCTAATGTTACCATGCAAATTCCTGCGGGACAAACACAAACAGCCGTTTCTAATATTAGTTTAGGAACGATTATGGGCAATTGTGGAAATACAACGGTGACTTATGCGCTAACAGGAGCAACAACAGGGGGAGGACTTATGGATGCTAGTAGTGCAATGTTTAATATAGGAACAACGACCGTAACTTATACGGCGGCAAATGCGGTTGGAGATACGGCTACTTGTGCTTTTACGGTAGACATCACCAGCCAAACAGCCACTCAGTTCACCTTAATTGCAGCAACGACAGATGCAGCTTGTGATGCGACTAATGTTGATATAGATGTTAATGTAGCAGCCTTTACGAATATTAGCGGCACGGAGTTCTCTATTAATTGGGATCCTTCAGTATTAAGCTATAATACTGCTAATAATGTATTATTCAATAATGCCAATTTTGGTCCAGTAGACAATACGAATGGTCGAATTAACTATTCTTGGTTTGATACTGCTCTGAATGGACAAACTTTAGCAGATGGGGCGACCATATTTACCATGCGTTTTACGCTGGTAGGGGGTGGTGTAGCCTGTATCGACTTTTCAGATAATCCAAATCCCATTGAAATTACCAAACGGGATAATGGAACGCCTTTTGTCATAGATAGAGATTCCATTAACTTATTAGCAGGGAAATTAACAGTTATCGATACGATTCCGCCGACTATTTCTTGTCCAAGTGATGTAATGCTAAGTGTAGACTTTGGGGATAATGGAGCAATCGTTAATAATATTGATTTTATTAATCCTACGGATAATTGTGGCGTTGATTCTATTTATTATACTTTGAGTGGGGCGACTATTGGGAGTGGCCCAGGAACGGCAAGTGGCTTGACGTTTCAAGCTGGCACAACTACGGTTACTTATACGGTAGTAGATGATGGAGGATTAGAAGGGACTTGCCAATTTGAAGTAAACGTAAATGCACCCAATGCTATTACGGTAACGCCTACAGTAGAAAATGCAAACTGTGGAGATAGCTTATTTCGAGTAGATTTATTGGTAGATAGTTTCACGAATGCAGCGGGTTTACAATTTACTTTTGAATGGGATCCTACTATTTTGGAATATGTAAGTAGAGGAAATTTGGGTTTACCAGAGTTTGACGCGAGCGATTTTAATATAAGTTTTGTGCAAAATGGACAACTTGGTTTTGCTTGGGCAGATGATGGGGCAACAGGAGAAAATTTACCAACTGGTGCCATTTTATTTAGTCTTTTCTTTAATGTAAACGGGATAGTAGGTAGTGGAACAAATTTAATTTTTACAGATGTTATTGCAGAGCAAGAGGCGACTATTCGATTGAGTGGCACACCGACTAAAGTGCCCTTTATTGGTAATGCTGCCCAGATAAGTGTTGTAGACACTCAAGCACCAATATTAATGGCAGGTTTACCCGATACCTTATTTAGGTTTGTCACAGATACTTGTGGGGTAACTAGAGATTGGCTAGTACCGACTTTTGCCGACCAATGTACAAATAATCTGACCTTAACCGTCAATCCGCCAGAAGGTACTTTTTACCCTGTTGGTGACCATATCATCACTTACACCGCCAGCGATGATGCAGGAAATAGTACCACAGAAAGTACCGTATTAATCGTAAGAGATACAACGGCTCCTACCTTAATGAATTGCCCAGCGGATATAACCATTACTGCGAATGCCGATTGCCAAGCAATTGGGACGTGGACCGAACCTACGGCAATAGATAATTGCTCCGATGCGGTTATTTTGGTTTCTAGTACGCATGTTCCAGGGAGTATCTTTACCCAAGATACAACGGTTACTTATATTGCAGAGGATGGATTTGGAAACAGATCAACCTGTTCTTTCTCGGTTACTATAGACGGTATTGCACCTATCATTTTTAATAATTTCCCTGGCGATATTACTTCCAATGAAATGCCAGAAGGAACTTGTGGGGTAGTACTGGGATGGTTAGAACCGACGGTTGCAGGAGGTTGTAATAGTACCGATTCTATCACTTTAACCAGTACGCACCAACCGGGTGATTTCTTTCCAGTTGGATTAACAATCGTTACTTATACCGCAACGAATCATACGACAGGACAAATACTAGAACGATCTTTTACTATTCTAGTTAATCGTTCTCTAAATCCACTTTCGCTTTGTCCGCAAGACATCGAGATACAAGCAGATGGAACGGTGATGAATGATCCACTTAATTTTATCGATGAGGTAAGAACAGATACTTGTGGTAGTTACATTATTACCTTTAATAATATTCAGGTACAAAATGATTGTGGGGTTATCCGACAACAAATAGCCGGTCCTGTGAGTGGTAGCGAATTTACTTTTGGTATGGAGATGATGGAGTTTTTGGTAATTGATACCATCAATCAGGATACAACGACCTGTACTTTCCAGATTAAAATAAACGAAACAAGAGATTTAGCAGCAACGACCTTAGATAATCCAAACTGTGCAGGCGCTGATTTACGCTTATCGGTGAACGAATTAATTGGTGGAACCTATCAATGGACGGGGCCTGGTGGTTTTATTGCGAATATACAAGCACCAACCATTCCGAATGCCATGACGCAAAATTCAGGAGAATATATCGTAAAAGTTATTTCTACTAATGGTTGTTCGATTAAAGACTCTATTATGGTAGGTGTTTTATCTGGTCCAGAAGTAACAGCGATGGGCGATGGGTTAACATGCGCTGGAATAAATGATACCATCCGATTATTTGTAAGCCCTGTAGGCGCAATTCCTGTTCAAAATTATCAATGGACGGGACCTAATGGTTTTAGTACGGATGTGCAAAATCCAATGATTCCTAATGCGACCATTTCGAATGCAGGTATTTATACCGTAACAGGGACCTCAAGCAATGGTTGTTCAGATACCGATACGGTAGTGATTGCGCCAGCGGGCATGATTATGCCAACTATCATGAGTGATGCAACTATGGATACGATTTGTGCCAATTCTGCGGTCACCTTAACAGGAACAGCTTATACAGGCATAGTAACCTATAACTGGGTAGCACCAGCGGCTGCAGGTTTACCAAGCAATGTTGATACCAATGTGATTACTGTTATCCCAACCGCTCCCGGTACTTATACCTATGCATATACGGCTAACCTAGATGGTAATTGTATCTCGGATACGGCAAGAATTACTTTAATTGTTGCCGATGGAACAGGAACAATAACTTTGGCAAGCAATGGACCTTTTAACTGTGCCGATGCAAACAGCACGATTAACCTAACCGCAACAGGTGGTACAAATGTGCAAACTTATGCATGGACTGGTCCTAATAATTATACGTCGAGCCAACAAAATCCAATTATTCCTATTGCTAATAATGCGGCAGGAACCTATATATTAACGGCAACTTCTCCGGAAGGCTGCACCTTTACAGAGAGTATTACGGTGGCAGTATCGGTTCAAGAAGGGGAACCTGCCATTACGCCTTCAGGAAGTGTACTAAATGCTTGTGAAGGAGAATCATTAACCTTAACAGCAGAAACGATTCCAACTGCTATTTACGTTTGGACAGGACCAAATGGTTTTGCCTCAACGAATGCAGCTATAACCATTCCTAATGTAATGGCAGTAGATGCTGGTGTATATCAGTTGAGAAGAACAATCAATGGTTGTACTTCCCTTCCTGCATCTGTCTTGGTCAATATTCTAACAGATCCAATAGCCAATAATGATAGTGTGAATGTGATTCGGAATCAAAGTTTGACTTTTAATGTAACCGATAATGACGATTTATTACCAGGTGCAGCTTTTACTATAACCTTATTATCTGGCGCAGATAACGGAACTTTAGTCAATAATAACGATGGTACTTTTACCTATACCCCCGATAATAATTTTGTAGGGATGGACCAAATTGCCTACGAAGTATGCTATGCCGATTGTCCAAATTTATGTGATATGGGCATTATGACAATCCGAACAGAATTTACTTCGAGTGCCTGTATCGCTCCAACTTTTATTTCCCCAAATAATGATGGCTTCAATGATGCCTTTATTATTTCTTGTGTATCCAATCCACCAAAAGTTGGTAGTGAATTGATTGTATTCAACGAATGGGGGTCAGAGGTATTCAGAGAGTCTCCTTACCAAAATACTTGGCAGGGTACCTTTAACGGGCAAGACTTACCTGATGGTACTTATTATTATATTTTTAAAGAAGATAATGATGATACAGACCCGATAAAAGGGTATGTCACCATATTTAGATAATTAGTGATTGGTGATTGGTGATTAGTGATTGGTTCAACCAATCACTAATCACCAATCACCAGTTATCAATCACAATAAATCATGAAAAGATTTTTCTACCTTTTCTTATTCGTAACTTTTGTTTGGACGACTAGTAATGCGCAGCAAGAAGCGCATTATACTCATTTTATGTACACCAAACAATTGCTAAATCCTGCGTATGTAGGGTCGAGTGGTACAGCTAATTTTTTAGGCTTGTACCGAAAACAATGGATTGGTTTTAATGGAGCCCCAGAATCTCAATTGTTGACTTTTAATACCCCATTTTTTGACCAAAGAGTGGGTTTTGGGGTAGCAGTAGCACATCAAGAAGATGGGGACTTTAATAGATATTTTGGCAATATCTCCTATAGTTATGACATGATTAACCAAGACGATTTAAGTTTGCGCTTTGGCATCATGGGAACCTTAAAACATTTAAGTTTAAATGTCAATGGACCAAATTCGGTTATTAGAAATCCTTCTGATCCGTTAGTTGGATTTATAGCAGGAGATGATTTTTCTCAACTTGGAGGTAATGTAGGTGCTGGTTTATATTTAAATATCAAAGATGCCTATATTGGGGTTTCCGTACCGAATATCTTATCAAGGCAATTAGGGGCAGATATAAGCCAGAGACCAGCGGATGAACAACCTCATTTCTATGGAATGGCAGGGGCAATTATCCCCGTTCCAGAATCTCAATTTAGTATTTATCCCAATGTCTTATTTAAATACACAGAAAATGCACCCTTTTCATTAGATATAAATTTAAGTGCCATTTACAATAATGTTTTTACATTTGGAGCGTCTTATAGATACGGAGAAGTAAATGGTGACTCTGTAGACTTTTTAGCTCGCTACCAAATTTCTCCCGAATTTGGATTAGGAGTAGCCTATGATTTACCGATTTCTGACATTCGAGATCATAATAGTGGGAGTATTGAAGTAATGATGACTTACAACTTAGGAGGTGATAGGAACCCAGATATGACGAATCCAAGATTCTTTTTTTAGGTACAAAAATATTGGGAGGTAAAGGAAAAGGAAAAAAAATCTACGCAAAAAGATAAAACACGTCATAAGGAAAATCTGTTTAAATCCGACTGATCCGTTAAATCCGTTTGCAATCCTCCTAGTTCGTCTGCGTAGCGCCTGCTTCGATGCAGCTCAAATTATTTTTCTTATTCAGATTTTAATAAAACACAAAATCTAAGAAAAAGAAAAAAGATCTAGCTTTATTAATTTACTAAAGTAGAACTACTTAATCCCAAGAATTAAACATTCAATTTCAATTGAACTATCCATGAAAAAAATATTTATACTTTTTAACTTATGTTGTTTAGCAGCAAACTGCTTAATGGCTCAAACTGCCTTGGATTCCGACATAAAAGTAGAGGTGAAGAATGAAAAAACAGTTAATACGGGGTCTTTAGAATTCAGCCCTGCTTTTTATGAAAATGGTATTGTTTTTATTTCTGATAATAAAGAGGGTATAAATTCGAGCCGTTTTACAGATGAAAAAATTTCAAAAGAAACATTTTTTATTTTCCGCTCAAGAAGAGATGAAGATGGGGGGTTAAAAGCGGCAGTACCCTTTGCGGAAGAATTGACCACGCAATGGCATGAAGGACCACTTACTTTTAATAAGACCAATGATAAAGTCTTCTTTAGTAGAAATGATTTTTTAAATGGAAAAGTAGAAAAGGCAAAAGATGGGGTGGTCAAACAAATGATTATCTCTGCGGATATGGGAGGTGCTGCATGGAGTAATCAACAACGACTTCCATTTAATGATATAGAATATGATTTTGTCCACCCTTCGATTAATGTAGATGATAATGTACTATATTTTTCTTCTGACCGTCCAGGAGGTTTTGGAGGAATGGATATATGGAAAGTTGAAAAAAACGGGTCAAGTTGGGGCGTACCTGTTAACCTAGGACCTGGTATTAACACTTCAAGTAATGAAGTTTTTCCGTTTATTCATGCTGATGGAACGCTATTCTTTTCTTCGAATGGGCATGGTAGCGCAGGAGGTGGAGATATTTTTTTTAGTAAACCTTATAATGGCGAATATGCTACACCAGTTAATTTAGGAGCTAAATTTAACACTAGTTCAGATGATTTTGGGTTTATCATCGACCGAGATAAAAAGAATGGTTATTTTTCTTCTAACAGAGCAGGCGGGAATGGACAAGACGATATTTACAGCTTTTTTATTGAGGAGGACTTGGGAGATGATATCTTTCAATACCCAGAAAATCATCCTGCTTTTTTAGCCTCTAATGGCGGGATTAATGGACAAAATTCCAATGTGCCCAATAATGCTGATGGATTTGGCAATAAAGTATTGACGCTATTTGTCGCAGATCGCTCAACGGGTGTTGAATTAGGTGATGCAATTGTAGAATATGTGGATTTAGCCCAATTAACGAATACTGAAATTGTAACCGACCAAGATGGGAATGTGATTCAATTATTATCCTCTGATGACGGTTCGGTTGTCACTTTATCGACGGTAGGTAATGCTGTAACAGGTATTACGAATGTGGAAGGAGCACATGATTTAAAATTAGGAGATGGCAATTATTTAGTCAATATTACAAAAGAAGGCTATATACCCAGGCAAGTATTAGTGAATACCGTTGACAATCAAGGAGAATTACTGGTTTTAATGGACAAAGCAGATGGATGTGGCACTATCAATGGAATAGTAGCTACTGTTAATGGCAATCCTGTGCCAGGTGCAAAAATTACGATACAAGAACAAGGAGACTTAACTTTATTAGATGTTACAACAGACGCTAATGGTAATTTTACGGTTTGCTTGGACTGTAATAAATCCTATATCATTACGGTTTCCAAAAATGGTAAAACCACTTCAGAGAATATTTCTTTGGACGCAGGTTGTAATGGCGGTCAAGCCCAAACAAGAAACTTTAATTTAGATATTGGAGGTTTAGCAGGCGGAACAACCATTCGATTAGAAAGAATTTACTATAATTTTAATGATGCTGCTATCCGACCTGACGCCAGAGATGAATTGAATACCTTAGTCTCCATTTTGAATAATTATCCAACTTTAGCTATAGAAATAGCCTCTCATACAGATTCCAGAGGAGGTACCTCGTATAACCGACAACTATCGCAAAGACGAGCAGATAAAGTAGTGGCTTATTTGGTCAGGCAAGGCATTAGTGCCAGCAGGTTAATACCAAAAGGGTATGGAGAATCTACCTTGCTGAACCAATGCTCCGATGGTGTGGACTGTAGCGAATTAGATCATCAGTACAATAGAAGAACCGAAATCATTGTGCAAGCATTAGCGGATCCAGTTGGTGTAGAATACGTTTCTAATGCACCAGAAAGCGTTGATAATGCACCCACCTCTACCAGAAGTGGAACAGGATATAGTAGCAATAATAGTAGTGGAAGTGGAGGGCTTTACCAAGTTGTAGCGGGCTCTTTTTCTAGTCGAACTAATGCGGATAATCGCTTATCAAGGGTACTGCAATTGGGCTTTGACGAAGCAAAGGTGATAAGAGGAGCTGGGGTGGCTAGAAACATTGTTTTAGTAAAATCTTTTTCTGATTATAATCAAGCTAGAACCTTAGCAGATGAGATAGAAAATGTGCATAATATTAATACTTATGTGAAGCGAGGGCGGTAAGTAATAGCATTCGGGTGAAAAAATCATAAATCCATGTAGTTTTTACGGGACAGATTTATGATTCCTGCCTGCCGGCAGGCAGGTAAAATTTATGAACTATGATTTATGATTTTTTCGCCCTAGAACTTCCTATATCTCCGTAATTCTGAACAGCCTACCTTCAAGCGTCTATGCGAATATAGATCACCCGTCATTTGATACTTGACTAACCACTAGCCTTATTGACTTTTCAAAGAAAATAATTCAATTTACCGCTTCAAAAGCGCTAACACTTCCTGCCAAATCATTTCATAAGGAATCAACTCCAATTCAATAACTTCAGAATTCAATTCAGATTGAGCAGCCTTCAGTTTGGTCAATTGCTTGGCGGCATAAATAGGTACTATATCGTGGTGGTAATTCCCTTTGACGACCGCCTTTAGCATTCGTAAAAAATAGCGGGTACGTTTGTATTTATGCGCCTTGAAATGGGTGGTAATATAGCTTTCAAGCAGCTCCGTCTTCCGAAAATACTTTTCATGGTTCTTCGTAGCCAAATGATAGAGTAATTCAATAATAATAAGATTCGCTTTTTGCGCTGTATTATTCCGATGTTCTGTAATGTTCAACCATTTAGACAGCTTAAAAGATTCCATAGCAGGAATGCGACCGATAGCACCAAAAAAAGCAAGGTAGCCCTTAATTAAATGCCATTTATCTGATAGGACTTCGCTTTTAATTTTTTTGGAGGGTACTTCCATAGAGGACTTAAAAGCCCGTAAGGCAATTTGGGGCTTATGACTATAAAATCCTAGGATGCTTTGTAAAGTCAAGACGTTTTGCCAGTTAAAGCTATGGATTGGAGCTACCGTTAAAGATAAATTAATGGCATATTCGGCAGCTGCAAATTGATTTTTAAGGATATAAAAAGGAATAGATCCTGCAATAAAATTAAGTTTAATCGCATAATGTAACTCCCTATCTAATTGGTCAAAAAAGGTATAGGCAGTTTTATTATTAGCAAGGAGGGCATCATCATCTTTACTTAACTCAAAAAAAAGACTTTTCAATGAATAAAAAAAGTACCTAAATTTATATTTATTATTTGTTAAGGCGATAGTTTCTAATTCAGCAATCGCTTGGGAAAAATGGAAAATAGATTGTTTGGTGTGATAATGATGCCAAAGATCAGTATAAATTATTTCAGCTTTTGCTTCTTGCTGCATTAATTTATTGGCTACGATGTATTTTTGGCGGTATTTTTGATACTTCTGTGTATTGGAATGACTAGTACTATAATAAGTCAGCAGATCTCTACATATAGTATGTATCACATCAAATTGTTCGTTTTGTTCTGCGGCAATAAGGGTTTCGATTGCTAATTTAATCCCTGCTTCCTTATCACCTATTTGAATAAATATCCGATACTGTAATTGTTTTTTCCAAACTTGTAATTTACTTCTAATTAGGCTCGGTAATTTATATAGTGGAGTCGTAATTACTCCATCCAAGAGGCTGTCCTTTAGATTTTTATAGACAACCCTAAAATTTGATTTATATTGTTGGGCCTCAAAATGGCGTTTGGCTTGTGTCCGATTATAATTTTCCTCTACCACCAATTGGTATAACTCCTTTTTAAGCCCACTTTCAGGTCGATAAGTTGATAATTGAGTAATGTGCTTTAATAATTCCATTTTTTGTACGATTGCCTTTTTATTAAAACGCTTATTTTGTTGACTAGCAGTATTTTATTAGCAAAATAAAAGCAAAATATATCCATTAATAATGAGTACAAAATAGCTTAAATCTATTTTTTATCAAAAAAAAATGCCGCTTTCTTTGTGAAAACAAATTTATTCATCCAATAAAATAATAATTATGAAAGATTTAAGAAATAAAGTACAAGGAAATGCAAACAAAATAGTAATTATAGAGCACTTAGGAATCTAAGACATAAAACGCCTCATAATGGTTCCAAAACCAAAAAAGCATCCTAATTCTATAGGGTGCTTTTTTAAGATTTAATTAATTGATAATCAGTCAATTAATTTCTCTATTTGGGCTACTCTTTTCTGAAGATCTTTAGCTTTAGTCTTCAATTTTTTCAACTTTTTAAGCGACTTAAGTAACTTCTTTTTCGTAGAGAGAGTACTTTTTTTCATGCATTTAGATTTTTACAGCGGTTAATATTTCTATTAAATTAGTAAAACCTTTACATGATTTATAATTTCTCCTTCTACCTAGGCCTCTCAGGCAGTCTTTTCTACCAATTTTAGGATGATTTGATTAATTTTGTCAATGCATCTAAGTCTACTTCATCGAAATCATCTATAAAAGAATCTAGTTTCTTCTTTAGTGATTTTACGAGCGGTTGAAGTTCTTGTAATTTTTTCTCTAAGAGATCTATTCTCATTTGGTTTTCCGTTAATTTTTCTTCCGTTAACAACATCTCTCCCTCTCCAAAAAACAACCACTTAGGGTTTAGATTAGGAAATTCAGTAAATAAAAATTTAAGAAAAGCAACGCTTGGCTCATTTCGCCCTGCCTTAACATTTCTAATTGTACTTTCAGAAGTGGCTATTTTTGCTGAAATGTCAGCAATAGAAAATTCACTTAACTTTAATAGTTTCTTTATTCTTAAATGCACAAATTTGATGTTTTATTAAAGAATTATTAAAATGTGTTTATTTTCATTAAAATATTATTGGAAATATTAATATATTGCCATCTATTTATGTAGATATTTAAACAGGGGGCTAATAATTACAAATTAAACAAATTATTTGTTATTAACCTTATTTTTTGACAAGTTTATCAAAGGTAAAAAAGTAGTTGATACTTTCTGAATGCCACGAAGTGGCTGGATTAAGGGGTTTGGGAAGGGAAAAGGACAGTTTTTCTATGAAAAACTATCCTTTTCCCTCCCCAAGAACCCATTCCAAGCGAGCCGAAGGCGAGCAAGGAATGTCAACTAGTTGGATAAACATGTCTATTTTTTTGACTAAAAGTAATCTAAATAGGCTTAAAGAAAACAATAAGAGAATCTATAACTTCGGTTGGCAGCTAGCAAATAATAAGGAGATTCACGATTTAATCATCAATTTTAAAAAATTCTAAACACGCTCTAAAAAGTACTAAATTTAAACAACTCGTCTAAAGACAAGCAAAATCCAAAAAAAATGAAGACTCAACGCTCTACCATTTTTGTGTGTATTATTTTCTTTTTCTTAAGTAATTCGTTTGTACGAGGACAAACGCGTATTTACCGCCAATTTTCCACACAAACGGTTGACAAACAGTTTCGTTTAGCTGACGAAACGGTTATTGACAGCAGACAAGCGATCGAGCGCTATGTGAAAAATTATCAACTAAGTGGAGCATTACCCAACTTCACCATTCCTATCATTTTCCATCATGTCTATCAGGATAATCCAATTAGCCCTGCTGCCATTGAAGCCCAACTAAATGCGCTCAATACGGCTTTTCGATATAGTCATGATTGGGAACATCCAGCACATGATATACTAGAGATTGACAAGTTAACGCCTCCAAGTGGTGGCATTCAATTTTGTTTTGCGGATGTAGATTTAATGGGAGATGGCTCCGTAGGCTATAATTATATGCAAGTCGATATAGCAGAATGGTCCATTGGTAACTTGGTGTCAACCTCTCTAGGTAATAATGTCGTTGAAGGCTTTGATTTTACTGCCCACAAGCCTCAAAATTATTTGAATGTTTGGATAGTCGATTTACCCGAAACCGAAGCAGGCTATGCCGGGATGCCTTGGAGTCCTAAAAAGTCGGATGGGATTGTTATTAATCGTAAGCTATTTGAACCAAGAGGAAACGAATTTACTGCCTATACCCAAGGTAAAACACTTGTTCATTTGGTAGGGTCTTATCTTGGTTTATACGAACTATGGAATGAGGATAAACCCTGTGTGGATGACCGTGTGTTTGATACGCCCATTCATAATGCCCCCAATTATGGAGCGAATGCCGAATATCGCCATATCAGCCTTTGCAATGGTAATCCTGTAGAGCAAACCATGAATTTTATGGACGCTACGGATGATGCAAATATGTACTTTTTTACCAAAGGTCAAATGCTCCGCATCGTCGCCATGTTAAGTGAAGCAGGACCAAGAGGCAGTTTAAAAGATGCAGCGAGTTTATGTAGCGATGCGCTGCTTGTCGATGCTGCTGTTTTTAGAAATAAGCCGCTGCTTGACGCTCCAACAACAAGCCCGCAGTTTCAGCTTAGCCCCAGTCCTGCCAGCAATCAAATTACCATCAGGTATCCTGCCAATAGTGAGTGGCAATCTTTCCAGTTATTCAATGCAAATGGTCAACTTTTGCAGGATTTTAAGATAGATAGGGATGGGACTATGTTGCAAGTAAATTGCAGTTATTACCCTGCTGGTATCTACTTTATCACGGCTATCAGTCCGTCTGAAAAGCAAACGCAGCGATTCACACTTTCGAGATAATAAATTGTTCTTACTTATATCTCGCTTTTTTGAAAAAATAAAATAAAAATTTATCAAAATAAAAATTTGTTTAATAAGATTAAAAAGAATTTTATTTCAAGTGATTGTTTTCAAATGTTCTGAACCCTAAGTCACGGTGGCGAGAGCTTGTCAAAAAACTGTTTGAGCGGAGCGAGTTTTTTTTGACTTGATTTTTTGTTTCTTTTTTATCGAAGAAAAAAGAAAAAGCACTACATTTAATTGAATCAACCATAAAACAAAAACAGATGAAAAAACACCTACTCTCTTTACTTTTCTTAGGCATTATTTGTCAATTATCTTTTAGTCAACCCACCAATACCAATGTAGGAGATGTGGTAATGCCGACACCAAGTGCCGCTTCTTTTGGGAAGTATTTGGATCTGCCAATTAGCTACTTTACAGGAATACCTAACAATAGTATTACATTGCACACGGTGTCCGATGGAAAAATCAACTTGCCCATTTCTTTAAGCTATCATTCCGCAGGCATCAAATTAGCCACCTTGAGTTCTTGGACAGGTAATTGGGATTTAAGTGCAGGTGGAATGATAACTCGGACCATTCTTGATAGGGCAGATGATGGTGCATCTGGCTATTATCGCAATGGGCAGAATATCGAAAATGGGCAAAACGAATTAGAGGCAATAATTGGAGGAAGGGATGGAGAACCGGATCTCTTTAGTTTCTCTTTACCCAATGGCATATCAGGTCGCTTTTATTTTTCTGGAGATGGTCCTGGGATGGTGGAGTTTGTGCCTAAACAGGATTTAAAACTAGTGGAAGCAACCGAAAACAATGGCCCATTTGTCGGTTTCACCATTATTGACAAAGATGGCACTAAATATTTTTTTGGCAAAGACCCCATTGATAATCGAGTAGCGCAAGAAAGAACGATTAACCAAGGAGATATGGAACGAATTTCATCTTGGTATTTACTCCGCATACAATCTTTTGACTCCGCTGATAATATTTTATTGGACTATCAAACGGAGCATTATAATTATAAAACCCCATCTTCTTGCCAGATTAATTACACAGGCTGTGGCGGCGTTGGCTATAATGCTTGGTCAGCAGGACAAAGCTGTGTGGGGTCTTCTTATGATGCCAACCATTTTTATACCACCACCCAAGTAACCCGAGGAATACGTTTAGCAACCATTACTAGTCCAACCGAAACGGTTAGTTTTGCGGCCAATACGGTTCGAGAAGATTTGGATGGTACGTCTTATCGGTTGGATTCGGTTTCTATTGCAAGCGGCAGTAAATTCTGCAAACGTTTTCGCTTTGACTACGATTACTTTAAAGATACGGCATTTCCTGTTAATCAACGCTCCGAATCCAAGCGATTGCGGCTTTTATCGGTACAGGAAGTTTCTTGTACAGGAACCTATATCGAAATCCCGCCTTATACCTTTGAATATGCAGGACCATTAAATGGAGATGGGTCCCCCTATCTGCCCCAACGCCTAGACAAAGGAATTGATAGCTGGGGGTTCTTCAATGGACAGACGACCAATAATAATTTTCCCATTAATCTACCCCAAGATACTAGGCTCACCCTGCCAAATGGAAGAGTCCTAACGGAAGGACAATCAAATCGGGATCCTAGCCTAACGCATACTCAATATGGAGTGCTAACAAAAATCAATAATCCTTTAGGGGGAAGTGTTGAATTTGACTATGAACTCAATGATTATTACGGGCAGATTCAAGGAGAGGAAACCACCCTAGTACCAGAAATCAGAAGCTGCCCCAATCCTTTAGAATTACAATGCTGTGGATCGCATGACGAAACAACGGTTACGCCTTATACTTTTACCTCCCAAGGAGAATTAGACCGAGCCTATTTTACCACCGTTTTGACTAAAATTGTGGATGATGCAGGGGATGGCAGCATTGATTGTAATCTGCCTTTACCCAGTTTGGTCATTCGAGCCTTAGAAGTAAGCGACCCCAATAATCCCATTCAAAGAGGTTTTTATAGTTTTAACCTGAATAGCAGCCAACAATTTGAAATAAGAGACGATGTTCCTTTAACAAATTTAGGGGCTTTAAGTCTAAATGTGCCTTATGTTTTTGAGGTCAGTAGTGATAACGGGCAAGCTCGTTTTGCGCTTTTTACGGTTCAGGATGAATTTTTTGCCACTCGTTCTGCTGGCGGGCTACGCATTCGCAAAATAACGGCAAAAGATGGGCAGGGACTGAATCCCGATGTAATTAAAACCTATGAATACAAAGGCGAAAATCTCCCGAATGAATCAAGTGGTATTTTATACCAGATTCCGAAATATACTTATTTTGTCGATGGGCAGATTATTACGGTTAGCGGACGAGTAGAGGGGACGGTAGAAGCCGCTTATTTTACCGATAACAGCATCGTCCCACTCGGAGGCTATGACGGAATAGCCTTAGGATACAAGCATATTAAAGAGATTTTAGGCAATAGCGAGTCAGACAATGGGTATAACACTTTTACCTTTTTTGGAAGTTTTGACCCTGTTTTCAATTTTGTAGAACAATTTCCCCGTCCACCTGCCCAGTTAAATGTGTACAAGGGAAAGTCAGATAGAACGAGTGTTTTTAAGGTCGAAAATAATCAAACGACCCTAGTCAATCAGTCGGCAGTAACGCCTAAAACGATTACTAGTACAAGTTCTCCTAATCTAATCATTAAGACAGCGCCTCCGATTGTTTGCGGACAACAGACTTGGTATTTTCATGAAACCTATCAAAACATTTCCCCAAATCAGTTTCAGCAATCGGTCGTAACGAGTTTTCGAGATGGGGTAAGTACCCAGATGGTGTATGAATATGACAACCTCAATCGGCATTTAGCGCCTGTGGGTATAAGCATGACCAATTCGGATGGCTTAGAATTTATCACCGAATACAACTATCCCTTTGATTTTACCCAGCCAGTTTATGATTCAATGGTGGCTCGTAATCAAATTGTCATGCCGATTGAAACCATTAATAAGGTAGCCGAGAATGGAACAGTCACGCAAACAGGCGGCAAACGCCTCAACTGTGACTTCTTTAATAGTTTCGGATTGCGGGGCGGTAGTGGCTTAGATCCAATCTATCCCTATTTGTTTGAAGATTATGAAATGACTTGGGATGCCAATGGAACTGCCCAAGTAACAGGCCCCAATAGTGGTTGGGACACTTTAGAGCTAATTGGCGCCTATAATATGCTAGTGGGTAGACCTGTCAATTCCGCAGGCAAAGGTTGGGCAACTGAGTTTTACACCTACAATAGCATCAATAAAAAAATTGCCACCCGCACTTTTGAAGATTTCCAATGGGTGACCAATTATTTTGCTGGAACAAACATTCCCAGGGAAACCATTGATATAGATGGACAAGATACAGACTATGACTTTGACCCATTGATGAGGCTGACACAGATAAATGAACGAGATGGCAATATTATTACAGATATTAATTATGCCTACAAAGATGGTACAAACACCCATAATTTTATCAATCAAAAGGTTACTTATCAGCCCGAAGGTTTCAATTTAAGTCAATTACGAGAACTGGAAACAAGGCAATATATGGGGGGGCTTGGACGACTCTTACAAACTGTGCAGTTGAAGCATTCTCCTGATGCAGCCAATCCTAAAGACATTATCACGGCTGTTGGCTATGACAATCAAAGCAGAATGGCAAGGACTTACGAGCCTTTTGCTAGTCCACAAAATGACGGCTCGTTTCAAACAGTTCCGAATAGCACCGCTTTTACGCTATCGCAATATGAAGTCTCTCCTTTAAATCGACCAATAGCCGTTACGCCGCCCGAATGGTATCCGACGCATACTTTGTATGGCAAAAATGAAACAGCGATTACGATTCCAGGTACTTCGATTACGTACGCTATTGGAGAACTGAATACGATTACTTCCATTGAGCCAGATGGAAGTGGCACGCAGACAGGCGACAGGAGTACCGTATTTACGGACAAAAGAGGCAAAGCCATACTCCAACGACAACAAAACCAAGCGGGCATTAGCCAGACCAATACTTATAGTCTCTTTGACCAAAAAGAGCGACCCACGACCATTATTCCACCTGCAGCAAGTGCTGCCGATGCTGGGCTGATTTATACCTATCTCTATTCGGGAGAAAACAATCTGCTAGAAAAGAAAATCCCTGATGCGGAAAAGATAGTGATGGTTTATAATCCTAGAAATTTAGCCGTTGCGTTTCAGCATGGGAATTTACGGGCAGATAACAAATGGATGGTCACGGAATATGATGTGTATGGGCGAGGGGTGAAAACGGGGTTAAATTCGACACCAACGACGGTTAATGAGGTTTGGACGCAAACATTTTGGGATGGGCAAGCTGCTAATAATTTTGCAGGATTTAGAGAAGCAAAGATTCCTGCTACGCTACAAGCTGACATGAATATAGATGGGCTAACGGTAGCTTTAGCGCCACCAAATCCAGCCACAGACCCAATCTATACAGGTAGAGTTCACTACACCGAAACTGCCATTTTAGATGGAAATGTGGCTAGACCCGACCGCTTATTATCCATCAATCAATACGAATTATTCGGTCGATTAAGTCGGGTAGAAATTGACAATCATTTAGGTGGTTTGGATAGGTTGTTCCTAAACTATGACTTTGCGGACAACCAAGTAAGAGAACTTCGGTTTCATGGCGATAATTCCGCTACTTTTGATTTTATAGAACAAACTCGAACTA
>CAZXYA010000059.1:0-25766 GCA_964644655.1 uncultured Saprospiraceae bacterium
AGCATTGATTTGCAGAATGGACAAATTTTAGATAAGCATGTTTGGGAGGAGATGTTTGAGGTGGCGGGGTAGGTTGTTAGCTTTCCTTCTGCCAATCTGTCATCCTGTCACCCCCGACACCCACAATTCCCCCATTCTGACAGCCCAAAATCCTCATTTCCGCACATTTGACACCCCAAACCCACAATTTTTGGCATGGCACATTGATTGATGTATACCTGTACGGTAACCATGTTTAAAGTCTGACTTCTGACAGTAAAACGGTCTGACTTCTGACTGCTCATCAAGATGCTATGTCAAGTTTTGTAAGAAGAGTATTAACAGCTATAGTTTTTGTGATTGTGATGGTCGGTGGCGTCTATTTACATCCTTATACCTTTGTTGGCTTGTTTGGATTGATTACCGCACTTTCGATTTGGGAATATTTAAATTTGGCCCTTGCCGAAACCAAAAGTCGTCGAGATGTCAATAGAAAATTTTTAGGTTTAATATTAGGCATTACCCCTTTTATACTCGTTGCGCTTCATCAAACGGGGCTTATCCAACATGAACATCACAAAGCATATATCTGGTATGCGACTTTTTTAATGCTTCCTTTGGTCTTTCTAGCCTTTGTGTATGAACTTTATACTGCTTCAGAAAAACCATTCGCTAATATCGGTATCTTATTATTAGGTATGGTTTATATAGGTATTCCATTTGCTTTATTATTATTAATCGGCTTTTTAAAAGGTACTTTTTCTCCTAACATTGTTTTTGGTTTATTGGCGATGACTTGGATGAATGACACAGGGGCTTATTTGGTCGGTTCTCAAATTGGCAAAACCAAATTATTCCCAAGAATTTCTCCCGGCAAAACTTGGGAAGGGTCAACAGGTGGCGTTATCGTTACTTTTATTGTCGCTTATTTATTAAGTTTATTATTCACCGATTTACGCCTAATGGATTGGTTAATCTTAGCAGCCATTGTTTCTTTATTTGGTTCGATTGGCGATTTGGTAGAATCTATGCTCAAGCGAAGTTTAAAAATTAAAGATTCGGGGAATTTATTGCCTGGTCATGGCGGAATATTAGACCGATTTGACGCTTTTATTTTCCTATTACCCTTTGCAGCCGCTTATTTACTATTATTAAATTAAAAAAATCTAATAATTATCAAATATTCAGATGTCACTTTTTAGGTTTGTTTCTTTTTAAAAAAAGATTGTTTCTAGTAAAATCATTTAAACCCACCCTAAAAAATGCTTGCTATTTGTTAAGGAAATCCTAACCGTAAAATATGCCTACTAAACATTAAAAAACTTTTGTTGCACATTAATTATTTATAATTAGAGGAAGTTTGTACTTTATTTTTATCCTGTCACAATATCTACTTTTTCGTCCTAACAATACTACCAATTAAAATTATATTTGTCTTGGAATCCAATTCCGACTTAAGTATATATCATTAAAATTAAAACAGTCTCTCCTTTCCCTACTTTTATTGTTTTATGGAGAGAGAATCAAACAGGCTAAACTTACCTGACCATTCTGGTCCTTATGGAGTAGTTTACCCACATAGTATTACTTCCCAAACAAATTACTATTACACCTCCACTTCTTGCAAACCCCAATTCAATAAAATAGCCAAGGTTAGTGGAATAACCTCAGCTATAGATTGGTTTGAAACACTCTTGAAAGAGCATTACAATTCGCACTTGCAAAGCTACTAAAAAACAGTACATTAAGTTGCTTTCAGTACTGTTTCCAACCAATCTTTTTTAATAATGGCTTAAAAACTTAAAGGAAATTCCTCAAAGTGGAATTCATCCTACCAGCATTTTTATGCCTAATTTTTAATAAAAGAGAGCGTGTTTAAGGACAATCATTTTGTACTTAAGTATGCTTATGGTAAGGGCTAAATCTCATGAAGTATCCAAAAAAAGTTGGCTTGATTGCCAGCCTATTCATCGCTATTATTACTATTTCATTTATAAATTCCAAGGATAATTCCATCCAAGATTTATTAAAAACGCAAGCGCTATGGACAACATCCTATCACGCCTATCAAATAGCAGATTGCAAAGAAGAAGCTAAGGCTGCTGAAAGCTTAAAACAACTTTCAAAAAATATTAGAGCTACCATAAATTCCGAGGTAAAAGCTATAGCATCTAGCGCAGACTTTAGTTCTCCATTATCCACTAATAATACAAGTATAGCGGCTAATTTTATGATGACTGCCACTTGTCCTACCATCCGAGTTAGAGAATTGCAAGGTGTTCCAAATTTCTCCGAAACAGATCAATTAGTCATTTGTGGCCAGCCTGATACTTTGGCTTATTTGATTTTCATAGAAGAAGCAGGCAATATTTCTGGTACTCAGTTGACCTTAGATTTCAAACAAGGCATGCAATATGCTGGTTTTCAACTGACGCATTACGATGGTACAGCCATCTCTATAGTTGATCCGACTCCGGAAAAGCCTCGATTTTTATTAGACGGTATTACGAATGGTGTTTATGTCGCTTATATAGGGGTAGAAAGTACTTGTGCTGCCAATATTGATGCCATCGACTATACTGTTGATTTAAATTTTAATTTTATTTATGAAGATACTTTAGGGAATTTTGCTAGTTGCAAACAAGTGGCTATGCCCGATCGGCTGTATAATACGACTATAAGAAAACCTGTTTTAAATTTTAGAACCGCCAATAATATTAACATCACTTCGCTTGGTACCCAATTTTGTACAACGGTCAATTTATCGCAAGATGGAATTAAAGCCAATTTAGCAGAATTTAATTTTGCGCTTACTAATTTAGATTTAAACGGAAACTTAGCGCTCAACTCTCTAAAAGCCAATGGTTTAGATTTAGATTATACTTATGATAATGCCAGCAAAATTTTACAAGCAAATCCTAATGGTCTCCATTTTAATAATAATACTAGTCCTGCCCCTGATGATGGATATTTTGACACAGGGGAGCAAATTGCAATTCAACTATGCTTTCAAGTAGATGAATGCCCTGATTTTTCCAATCAATTTTTGACTTATTTAGCAAGCTATGGTTGTCATGGAGATACTTGCGAAGTAGAACAAGCCAATGTTACTTTAACCGTTGCCCCAACAACCCGTCCAGCCCCCATTGTTACTTCAAAGTTAAGTCGAAACCCAAGTGTTTGTGGCAATTCAGGCATTATTAATTTAACCCTCACCAGTAACCAACAAGATTCTGCCATAGGCCTATTTCAAGATGTAATTATTGGGTATGAAACTTGCGAAAAACCTAGCTTAGACATTAGCCGCGTCATTATTGGAACAGCGCCAAATACGATGGCTATTGCCCCAGAAAATTTCTCTTGGGAAGGCAATGATTTAAACATTGACTTTACTAGTCTAGAAAATGACCCTGACGGCGATGGAATAGGTATTACAGATGCAGATGGGGACGGCTTTTTTGATGATTTACCGGGTGGTCAAATACTGCATATAGCCATTGAATTAGATTTTTCATGTACGATGCCAGCCAATCCGACTTCTTTGAATTGCGCTAACTTGGATTGTTCTTTTTCTACTTTTTATGTCAAGGCTGAAAGAGATTGTGGGCAATCCTTTACTGCTTATCCTACCGTTGACGACTTTCAAATTACCAATGGTGCTACTTTTATAGGCACCAATCAAGCAGAGATTTCCAATGGGCTTTTTGGGATTGATTTTGGGGCAACAGGCACTTCGGGCGCAAAGACCAAAAAAGTAGCATTTAGCTATATTTATAATAGAGAGAATGTCACCCCTTGTAGCAATGAATTTGCATCCAATAAATTACAAATCATCTATAATGGCACGCCTGCTATTGTGCAAGATATTGTACTAAAACCGAACTCTATTAAATTGAACGGCGTTGCGATTGCTGATTCCAAAGCAACTTGGACAAATGTGGATGCAGATACCAGAATGCTGGTCATTGATGCAGGGCTAAATCTCTTAAATGAAACGGTTACCTATGAATATGAATTAACGGTAGATACCATTCTTTGTTCTCCTCCAATCTATATGGTAGGATCGCATCAAGTCATAGAAACCTGTAATACAGGTAATTGTGAATGTCAGACCGTTTTGGCTTGTGACGAAATTTTATTTCGTAGCGATCCAAACGCTTCTGGATGTGAATGCGTGATGAGAAGTCGAGTCCTTCAAATGTACCGAGAAAGTACAGGATTTACAGATGCAACTATGACAGAAAAAGTCCAACCAGAGGAGGTGCCCGTTGAAGATAGAAACCGTTATTTACCCGGAGATACTATGGTTTATGAGGCTGGATATAGAATCAATACCAGCGATGCTTTTACCGATATTTACGAATGGGGAATGGGCTTTCGTTTCTTAGATGCAGGATTTATTAGTGGTGTGAGTACACCAAATTTGGAATTGATGATGGATGCAGGAAAAACTGAATTACGAGCTTTTGAAATCAAAAAAGCAGGAACTAATCAAAGAATAACGATCGATTTTTCAGACATTCCAGCTTGTTTGGATGATAACCTAACAAGTACCTCCATACACGGTATCACTATGTTTTTTGGTAAAAGTCCTTGGGAAGGGGCCATTCGTAGTCGCCACCAAGAATATACGGGAAATAGTGGCTATGATTATTATGATAATGCTAGAATTTATATCCAGATTAGAAATCAGACCAAATTACAGGAATGTCGAAATATTGACTATAATAGCTGGGCAGATAACGGAAATTGTTGGGATGATTTTAATGCAAAATATCAATTTCAAGTTGGCGACTCTCTTTTTTTAAAAGCAGGGATTCCTATGACCAAAAATCCGCATCGAGTTCTAGCCAATCAGCAAAATGAAACCCCAGGTATACCTTTGGTTTATCAAGACACTTGGGTCACTAAATTAGATGAATTTGATGATAACTGTTTGGTAGGCCAAAGTATTTGCCGAGAAAATGTTCCTTTCCAAACCTATTGTCCTAGTAATGTAGTGGCTAGTACTACGTTACAAATTGATGATTGTGGCGGAACGGCTTCACATACTTTCACGGTCGATAATACCACCCCAATCAACTGGTACACCACCGAATATCGACCGTATTTCCAAATGCAAAATATGGATTTACCCATTCTTTCTCCAATCATGTATTGTGGCAATGCTAAAGGTACGACTAAAGAAGGAATCGAATTTCCATTGACCCTACAAGACACCACTAATCATACTTGTGTTATTGTGGGCGGCCAATCTTATTGTTCCGTTTCTGGAGGCAATCAAGGAACCATTACTTTCAATCCACAGCAAGATGGTTTTGCAGGCTTAGGCGTTGGTCTTGGCGGTTATAGAGATGATTTTACCGTCTCCTATGATTTATGTATGGTTTGCCCTATTGAAATTGAAGGCTTCGACGATTATAACATCGTTTATGATTATCAATATCGAGGAGACCCGCCAAATGGTTTTTCTTATAGATGTAATTTCAATGCCAATGACCCCTCGACCGCTGAAATCTCAGCATGTGCTGCTTTAGGTAATCGCTTTTATTATTATAATGAATGGATGCTAGATACCTTGATGATTAAAAATGATAACACTAGCGCTGATAAAATTATTGACGACCAGCGATTAGGGTTCCCTGCTTTAAAGCAAACATTGGATAGAAATGTATTGTCTAGTATCATCCCTGGTCAAAGTGAAGAAATTAATACCATCACTATTGATGTAGACGGTACAGACTTACTAAAACCCACCCACCAGGGGGTAATGGCAACTATCAAATTAGCCAATTCTGTAGCCTTAAAAAATGTCTATGATGAAAATGATGCACTCCTTCCGTTTTCTTATGTGACAACAGATGGGATCACTAGCACTTATCGAACTAGCTTAGTTAATTTAGCACCAGGAGATAGGGTAACCATCAAATTAGGTACTACTTTATTATTCTGTCCTTTTGCGCCATTACCTCCACCAACTATTTGTGTAAATGTCACCTCTGGTTGCATGGACCCAGCGGTTCAATCCGCCGTAGTCGGTCATACGGAAGCCTGTAATGCAAATGAAGTTTGTTATGCTTATGTTTTTGGATCGGCGGCTATTCAAGCTGATTTTTTAAAGCCTGCTGGAGGATCAGAATACCCGCTTTGTAGTGATATTCCAGTTGCAGTACTTATTAAAAATGTAAAAAATGTTACCGTAACGGATTTAACCGCAGCTTTTGATTTACCCATAACTGGTGCAAAAATTGTGGAAGGGAGTTTCCAAGCTTCTTATCCAAACGGCGGTGATTTTACTAAACCGTTTTATGATATAGCTGATCCTGAAATAAATGGTAATCAACTCATTTATTCCGAAGATCAAGTATTCAGCCCTTCTATCCATACTGATGGTTTCCCCGGTATCGGCGCTTTATTGGATAGCAATCAAATGGTTATTCAGTTTCTGATGCGAACCGTTTGTGATAGTTTTGTTTCTGCTTCTAGATTAAAATTCAAAAGTACAGCTGCCGACCCTTGTAGCGTTAATTTATTGTCAACGGGTACGCTTGAAAGTAACCAAACTATTATAGAAAATGCAAATCCACAAGACTTTGCACAAATATTAACCACCGCCGAACCAGCCGTTGCCTATTGTGGCGCAACCGATACAGAATTCACCCTTACTGGCCAGAATATCTCCCAAAAACCATCTGGTGAATTGATGGAAATATGCCTAACATTTCCAGAAGAGTTGATCTATCAGGATAATTCCATTGCCTATGCCATTCCTAGTGGACAATCCGTGGGCGAGTTAACTAAAATGGAAGTAAATGGCAAAACCCAAATCTGTTTTTCGGGGGTAAATAATCTACCTTTAGGTGGTCAATTCACCTTGAAGTTTAAAGCTGAAATGCAAGAAAATGCAGCATGTGGAATGGTTGATATTGGGGTAGACATCAAAGAATTAGTAAAAGATCAAGTCTGTACTACAGGTGGAACTTGTGATGTTTGGGTGCAAACTTCCGTAAATGATGCCGCTAGTGTAGAACTAAAAGCCCCTATAGAAACCGTTGATATTCAACTAACTAAAACTTGTACCAATACAGAAGATCCGATTACCGTTTGTTATGAAGCCAAATTATATAATCCCGGTCTAGCCTATACAGGGGACATTACGATTGATTTGCATGATGATTTGGTCTCCAATAAAATTTTAGAGGATTACGATCCTATTTTGGCGAGCAAATTATTTGACAATCAATTTATTGCCGCAGGAGATACCATTATTCTTAGTGGTTGTTTTGAATTAGAAGAGCTGAATGCCTGCCCTGTTTTTGTCAACATTCGCTACGAAACGGATTGTGTCTGCGATTTTGATACCGAATATTTTGAGGTGATAGCGCCTGATTTCATTGCCGAATTACCACAAACTACGGTGCTTTGTGTAAACGAAGAATTAGGGATTGCCACTTGCGGTGACTACACTTACACCATTGATTCGCCTACCGATGCCTATATGCGAACCGTTGGGGATAGCCTCTATTTTGGGCTAAATAATCCTGCTAATGAAGTAGCTATTACCGTTCAAGGAAATACAGGAGAATGTGACTATCAAGAAATCTTATTTTTAAAAGGCTTAGTTCCTTTCACCCCTTATCTGAAAGATACAGAAGCTTGTGTTAATACCCCTGCTTATCTACAATTAGTGATTCCAGCGGAATACGAAGATGAAGTAATGGTCAGTTGGTCACCTACCACTAATATTGATGATCCAACGATTCTAGATCCAATTTTTACAGCCGCTACTGCTGGGACTTATACTTATACCGTCCAATTGACTTTTGGAGATGGCTGTATTATTTCGGAAACCGTAAGCATCAATGTTCAACCAACCGCAGACTTAACCATCGTCTCAGAAGTTGGGTATTGTATTGCCAATCCACCTAGAAAACTAACTACGGACGCTGGTTTTGATAGCTACGAATGGTATATTTTAGAAGGTGGTTTTGAAATTATTCAAGCGGTGACAACAACTAATTTTTGGGCAGGTCCGAGCAAAGGTGGGATATATCTTGTAAAAGGCTATAAAAATGGGGTACTCTGTCCTTCTGTTTCTCCTTCTGAATTAGTTCCTTCTGCCAAATGTCCAAGTTTAGGAAATTTAGTTTGGGAAGATAGTAATAATGATGGCTTATCTACTAACGAACAAGGTATTCCTAATGTAGAAGTTAGCCTTTATAACCTAGGGATAGATGCTCAAAAAGGTGGAGGCGATGATCTACTAATTGATACCGAAATAACCGATCAAAATGGCTTTTATTTATTTACAAATTTAGATACAGGAAGTTATTATGTGGTCTTGACCAATGGTATTCCTAATGGGATGACAAGTTCCAATGGAACAGGTATAAATGGAACAAATTTAGCCAAGTATGAACCTGCTGCTGACCCTGATGATAATCTCAATAACGATGATAATGGCACACAAAATCAAACGTTAATTAGCGCTGACCCCATTACCATTAACTTAGAAGATGAACCAACTAATGATGGAGATAATGATAATTCGACTAACTTAACCCTTGATTTTGGTCTAATCAGAACTGCCAGTTTAGGAGATTTTGTCTGGGAAGACACGAACGGCGATGGCATCCAAAATAATGGAGAAACTGGCATTCAAGGTATTCAAGTTATCCTAAGTGGAACGGATGGTTCTGGACAGCTATTTAAAGATACGACCTATACAGATATGTTGGGTGCTTATAATTTCGACCACCTTTTACCCGGAGATTATGCGCTAACCTTTGGTGATAAAGATGGTTTTGAATTTACTCAACCCAATGAAGGAACAGGTAGCCAACAAGATTCTTTGGATAGTGATGCTGCTGAAAATGGTCTAAGCCAAACGGTTACTTTATCCATTGGCGAACATAACCCTACTTTAGATGCGGGTTATTACCGACCTGCTAGTATTGGCGATTATGTGTGGTTGGATACCAATGCGGATGGCATTCAAAATGACGGCAACAATCAAGGTATTGAAAATGTCGAAGTTATCTTAATTGGTACGGATGGTTTAGGAAACCCAGTAGCAGATACTACTTTTACTAATCAAACAGGATTTTATGAATTCACCAATTTAATTCCAGGGGACTATGCCGTAAAATTTGTCAATCCTACTGATTTTAATTTTTCTACCCCTAATTTAGGGATGGGTATCCCCCAAGATTCCTTGGATAGTGATGCTGACCCAATCACAGGACTTACTCAAACTGTCACCTTGATTAGTGGAGAAAATAATCCAACGCTAGATGCTGGACTTTTTGAATATGCTTCCATCGGTGATTATGTCTGGTTAGATACCAATGCAGATGGCATTCAAAATGATGGCAACAATCAAGGCATTGAAAATGTCCAAGTTATCTTAATGGGTACAGATGGTTTAGGTAATCCAGTAGCGGATACTACTTTTACGAATCAAACAGGATTTTATGAATTCGCCAATTTAATTCCAGGGGACTATGCCGTAAAGTTTGTTAATCCTACTGATTTTAATTTTTCTACCCCTAATTTAGGGATGGGTATCTCCCAAGATTCCTTGGATAGTGATGCTGATCCAATCACAGGACTTACTCAAACTGTCACCTTAATTAGTGGAGAAAATAATCCAACACTAGACGCAGGGCTTTTTGAATATGCTTCTATTGGCGATTTTGCCTGGTTGGATATTAATGCCGATGGTAGTCAAGCAGCTATTGATACAGGCATTGCTGGCATTAAAGTCATTTTAACAGGTACCGATAATATTGGAAATCAGATATCAAAGAATACCACAACCCTAGCAGATGGTCATTACTTATTTGACAATTTAGTACCAGGTGCCTACAGTCTCGCTTTTGAAACGCCTAATAATTTAAACATTACTGCCACCAATAATAATCCAAACGATTCTTTAGATAGTGATATTGATACCCAAGAAATAACTAGTATAGAAATTTTAGAAAGCGGGGAACATAACCCGACTTATGATGCGGGCTATTTTGCCTTTGCTAGTATCGGCGATTATGTTTGGTTAGATACCAATGCGGATGGGATTCAAAATGATGGCAACAATCAGGGTATTGAAAACGTCCAAGTTATCTTAATTGGTACAGATGGTATAGGCAATCCAGTAGCGGATACCACTTTTACGAATGAAACAGGATTTTATGAATTCACCAATTTAATGCCAGGGGACTATGCCATAAAATTTGTCAATCCTACTGATTTTAATTTTTCTACTCCTAATTTAGGGATGGGGGTCAACCAAGATTCCTTGGATAGTGATGTTGATCCAATGACAGGAATTACTCAAACCGTCACCTTAATTAGTGGAGAAAATAATCCAACGCTTGATGCTGGGCTTTTTGAATATGCTTCCATTGGCAATTATGTTTGGGAAGATATGAATGGTAATGGGATTCAAGATGAGCAAAATACGGGAATTCAATTTGTTACCGTCAATCTATCAGGTATTAATGCCGTAGGAGAAAATATAACCGCTACTACTACAACCGACGAAAATGGGTTTTACCTATTTGATAATTTAATTCCAGGTAGTTATCAAGTTAGTCTTATTTCACCAGAAGGCTATAAAATTACGCCAAGCAACCAAGGGACAAATGATTCCTTAGATAGTAATATTGACGAAAATGGGGTTATGATGGTTGAAATATTGACTAGTGGCGAACATAATCTAAGCTATGATGCAGGACTTTATCAATCTGCTTCTATTGGTAATTATGTCTGGGTCGATGTCAATGTAGATGGTTTACAGAATGAAGGAGACAGCACCCAATTAGCCAATGTTCCTGTCTTTTTAATGGGCGTAAATGGTATCGGCGATTCTATTAAATTGTCCACTATGACGGATGAAAATGGCGAATATTTATTTGACACCTTAGCCCCTGGTAACTATCAAGTCTCTTTTGATATTCCAGCGCAATACAAAGCTACTTTACAACAAATAGGCAACGATACTTTAGTAGATAGCAATCCTGATTCACTTGGGTTTTCCCCCCACGAAATTTTAACTAGTGGAGAACATAACCCTAGTTATGATTTAGGCTTAATTCCCGATTTTGATTTAGCTTTAAAAATCCAATTAGCAGCAGGAGAAGAAAGGGATGTTACGATAAACGACACCGTCTCTTTTGACATCTTTATCTTTAACCAAGGAACTGCAGATGCTTTCGACATTCAACTTAAAAATTATATCCCTAAAGGACTAATTTTCGATTCCGCATTAAATCAAACCTATGATTTCCAAGGCAATACTTGGCAAGCAGATAGTAGTCTAGTTTTTAACCAATTATTAGTAGGAGAAAGTGTATCCATTCCCATTCATTTGGTGGTTGATACCACCCTAATGGATTCCTTAGTCATTAATCATGCGGAAATAGTCTTTGCTAGTAGAGTTAAAGGAGATGGTAAATATGTGGAAGATATTGATTCTCATGCGGATAGTAATAAAGATAATGACATTATTGGCGGAAATAATTTATTGGCAAATGAACACGAAGACGAAGATGACCAGGATTTCTCTTATGTCGTATTCTTAATGGAGGTAGATCCAATAGGCTATATTTACTGTGATAAAACAGGTCATATTTTAACAGGTGGAACTATTTCAGTTGATGTGCCACCAGGAGGGGTTGCCTTTATTGCACAAGATGGATTAAGTGGAATGTATCAATGGTGGACCAATGGTGTACCTGGGGTTTATACCATGAGCTATACTCATCCGTCCGCTTTTCCTTTAAGCACCCGATGTTTGCCTCAATCAGGTTTTTATGATCCTACAGGTAGAGACGGGCAGGCAGAAGATATGGATGGCATTGCTGGTAATATGAGTATTTCTTTAGGTACTGCTGTTACAAAGGACGGCTCCCTAGTAGATACGAGTTGTATTAATAATCCTTATTATTTATCCTTCCACTTAGCATCAGGCGATCCTATTATTAATAATAATCATATTCCTGTCAAATGTGCGTTTATTAGCTCAACCGTATGTGAAGATCAAAATAATAATGGGACACAAGATGCAGGAGAAATTGGACTACCGGGCATAAGGGTGAATTTATACAAATGTACCGATACCATTAATCCTATTGCGACGACCTTAACGGGTATAGATGGCGTCTATGAATTTGACGGTCTTGCAGCGGGGGATTATATGGTTCAATTTGTTAAACCTCAAACCCATAGATTCGCTTTAGATGCTATGCCAATAGGTCTTTTAGAACAAAGAGGTGGCTTTTCTACCTGTACAACCTTGACTTTTGGAGATTGTGACACCAGTATCAGTATGTGTTTAGTCCCTTGTCCAAATGTAGCGATTACCCCAGGTATAGAAACGGTCTTTTTTGGAGAAACATTGACAGCAACAGCATCAGGGGGTAATAAATATCGTTGGACGCCTAATATTGAAATAGATTGTGACACTTGTGAAACGGTCAAGATTACCCCTTCCACCAGTCGAATTTATACGGTAGAAATAGAAGATGGATATGGTTGTAATAATCCAGCAACTTTAGCGGTGAATGTATTGTATAATACGGCTCGAATTTATGGTCCTTGTGAATGCCCAGCTAATAACTTAAAAACAATAAGTGGATTTAGCGAACAAATCGCCATTCTATCTACTATTCCTAATGAAACTTGGGAGTTAGTTAGCAATAACGGGATTAAAATCGGTAATTCCTTTGCCCCAATAGGAACTGTATTAAGTCCAAATGGAATAGAAAATGGTTTTTATCAATATATCTTGGACATTGTCCATGAAGATGGTATAGGCTATTCTGGAGATTTTTCTAATGGTCAAGAGGTACTCAACGTTTCTAATATCTGCTTCTCAGATAATTCTTGTCCAGTATTTATCATTCCTCCGACTGACTCAACGAGTACTCCCCCGCCACCAACTCCTGTTTGCACCAATATCATTAATGTCAGCAATACGCCTGCCATTGACACACTAGCAGATTGTAATGGCTGTCAATTCAGAAGTGAAGGGGCTGAAGATGCTACTTTATATAGAGATACTAGTGCCAGGAATAATGTCCATACGATTTGTCCTAGCAATCAATGGCAAACATTAAAAGTAACTTTTAGTCATTTTGACTTGGCAGCAGGAGATACTTTGTTGGTCTATGATGGACCCGATACCCTTAGTAATTTGATTGGTAAATATAGTGGCACAGGCGTTAGCCAAATTGGTGGCTGGTTAGCCGCAAGTTGTCAACCCTCCATTAATGCTTCGGGTTGTTTGACTTTTAATTTTAAAACCAATGGCGATAATCGAAAAGGAACTGGTTGGATTGCTGAAACAACTTGTGAAGAAGAAGCGACTAGCTTAACACTGCCAAATAACTTGACTGCCAAAATAGTTTGTGCAGAAACTTATCAAATATTTGAAATAAATCCAGCAACCGTAACCACCAATTGTTCTGTCAATCAAGACAGTCAATTAGTGCGGATTTATAATAGTCATGGAGCACTTTGTAAAGATACCTTAATTGCTTTTGATAAAAACTTCAAAGATACTTTTGCCATTGGGCAGTATCTAATCGAGTATAAATTGAAGACCGATACCATTAAATCTACGCAAGGTGTTATTACAGTACAAGCCCCATCTTTGGTTTGTAACGATGTCGTAAGTATTCCAATAGGTTCTGCTTGTAGTGTTCAAATTACCCCTGATGATTTATTGGAAAATCCTTGTGATACCATTACCGATTCTTTATACTATTTTATCACCTTAATTGGAGTAGATAAAAACGGAGCGGAAAAAATAATAGCTACTGGCGGTGGAAAAGGAGGCCACTACCCTATTTTGGATAAAAACCAAATGAATGATTGTAGGAATACCATCAAAGTAAGCCTAGAAAGACGGTATTACGAAAATGCTAATTTAACTTTCTGTAATAACGGTGTAAAAACCATTGCTTGTGAAACGAATATCACCATCATAGATAATGCCCCTCCAATTTTTACCACTACTGCTAGTATTGATACTTTCGTAAAATGTGATATTAGGTTAACTCAAACAGATTTAGGCATAACACCACCTGTCGCAGTTGATAATTGTGATAGTGTGGTTGTTACCTTCGCCAAAGCAAGCTTCCTTAGTCCTCATCAACTATGTGATACAACCAGAGTTGAGGTAGAATGGCAGGCGACTGATTTATGTGGCAACCAAGCAACTCAGACACAACTATTGGTTTTTGTTCGACCTACAATAGCTGATATTATTAAAACATCTGAAGTTACTTTATCCTGTGCCGCCGATAATGGAGAAGATTTTGTAAGCGAAATACCTCATATTAAAATTGGGCAATTAAAAAATGGGCAATTAATTCCTTCAGATACGGTTCCATTAAGTACCCAAGATTATGTATGTGGCTATATTTTACAAAAACAAGATATTTTCCTACCAAGCACTAATTGTGGTAAGAAAGTATTCCGATATTGGTCCGTTTTAGATTGGTGTAATCCAAATAATGGGCCGCAACCACTTGATACGACTTTGATTCATTTCAAAGATATGACGCCTCCTAACTTTGCAGAAGATACCCCAACAAGCCAGAGAATAAGCTTAGCTCCTTTTGATTGTACTTATGATGTCAGTCAAATTGCCTTCCCAGAAGCAAATGATAATTGCTCAACGCCTACAGTCCGATTAAATGCCGTAAATGCCATTACAAATGAACAACTACAGACCATTCCAATGGCTGATTGGGCGACCTTAAAAGGAGATTCTTTCCAATTGGAATGGGTTGCTGAAGATGGATGTCTCCAACAAAATATCAATGATACCTTGCATCAATTACTCCTTCTAACAGACAATACCAAACCATCCGCTATTTGTACCGATCATATCAATATATCTCTTCCTCAGTCCGAGGCTATTTTGCATTATCGAGATATAGACGAAGGTTCATTCGATGCCTGTGGTATTCAAAAATACGAACTAAGTAGAGATGAAATAACTTGGGACTCTATCGTTGTTTTCACTTGTGAGGACATTCACAAAAATAATACGCTGTATTTAAGAGTGGTAGACCTAGCTGGTAACCAGAATACTTGTTGGATGATGGTAAACGTGGAAGATAAAATTGCCCCTATTTGCAGTAGCTTGCCAAATCGTATAGATACCTGTGACAGCGTTCATTTAGCAGATTTAGGGCAATCCACCGATGCGAATAATAATGGGCAAATGGATGTAGAAGAATGGGTCGATTTAACTAAAGAGCAAATTACTTTTTATAATACTCGCTACGGCAATCCAAATTGCTCAGATAATGTAGCCTGTGGTGCATTAACTATCCAACAACAATATCAATTACTTGAAAAAACTTGTGGTCAAATAGCTATCATTCGACGCTATCGAGCCATAGATTGGCAAGGAAATGGAAATACTTCTAATTGGGAGGAACAAACAATCACCATCCAGTATCAACCCGATTGGCGTATTACCTTTCCTGCTGATTGGTCAGGAGATTGTGGTGGAGCAATTCCTGCTTCTACTTTGGAAATCACCAATGGTCCTTGCGATGCTTTAGCGTATGAAGTAGAAGAAAACACCTTCACCGTCG
The DNA here is from genome assembly GCA_964644655.1 of uncultured Saprospiraceae bacterium. Taxonomy (GTDB): domain Bacteria; phylum Bacteroidota; class Bacteroidia; order Chitinophagales; family Saprospiraceae; genus JAFMDF01. The sequence goes on from CAZXYA010000059.1 coordinate 15,594, forward strand.
TAGAAGATGCTTGTCTAAAAACCATTCGAAAGTTTACGGTTATTAATTGGTGCATCTATGAAGTAGGCACACCTGCCTTTATGGTTCCTAGAATTGAAGATACGCATGGAATAGTAACTGCTACACAAACCATACAATCCCGTCACTCTTTAGCCAATCAAGCCTTATCTTCTGTGGGAAGATTAGAATATCATCAAGTATTAAAAATTCAAGATACTACACAACCAATTATTACGGTAAATCCTGTTAATGATTGTGTTACCGCTGATAATTGTCAAAATGAAAAGGTTTTTAGTTGTTCAGCAACGGACTGTAACTTGCAAAGTACCGAAGCCTTGACTTATCGCTGGACCCTTTACAAAAATAGAGTCCTCCTTGAAACAGGTAATGGACCTACTTTTACTCGTTCTGTTACCGTTAATGAACAATTTGACATCAAATGGGAAGCCATAGATGCCTGTGGAAATGTAGGTACCAAAACACAATTTTATTATTTCGTAGATTGTAAAAAGCCAGTCCCTTATTGCTTAAATGGTTTAGCGATTAACTTGATGGAGCATGGGCAAGTCGAGGTCTGGGCAAAAGATTTGGATATTGTCAGCAGCGATAATTGTACCAATCTAGACCGACTTCAATATCGAATTTGGCATACTTCCTATGCCGAAACGCCCCCTACTCATATTGCCTCTATTCATGCACTACCTGAACGCATTACTTTTGATTGTAGCTATTTAGGAAATCAAACTGTCCGTTTATATTTAATTGACCAAGCAAATAATTGGGATTATTGCGAAACCTATGTTAATGTTCAAGACAATCAGCAAATTTGTGGAGGGTCAGAAATAGTGACTGCTGATACTGCTTTTGTCAATGGGCAAGTGTTGAGTTGGAAAGGCGAACAAGTAGAAGGGGTCAACATTAGCATAGCTACTCAGCAACAAACAACAGGAGTAACTGGGCAGTTTGAATTTCAAGTAGCTAAAAATGAAAATTATCAATTGCTTCCTATGAAAGATGATCAGCCATTAAATGGTGTCAGTACTTTCGATCTAGTTTTAATTTCTAAACATATTTTGGGAATCAATCGGTTTAATGATCCGCATCAATACATTGCAGCTGATGCCAATAAATCTGGCACCGTGACTGCCTTTGATATGGTTCAATTACGCCGCTTAATTTTAGCCATCGATCAAACATTACCCAATAATACTAGCTGGCGTTTTGTCAATAAAGCCTATGTTTTTCCTACTGATAATCCATTGCAAAATGCATTCCCTGAAAGCATTGAATTAACAAATTTACAGACAAATCAGCAAGCAGATTTTTCTGCCATCAAAATTGGAGATGTGAATGGCAATGCCGCCACCAATAGTCTGATCCTTGCCGAATCTAGAACAAATTTACCTGTTTTTGAAATTGATATAGTCGATCAACCTATCCAAGCGGGGCAATCCTATGAAGTGGCTTTCACCAGTAAGCAAATAAGCCATATCCAAGGGTATCAGTTTAGCCTAGATTTTGGACAACTGACTTTTGAAAAACTACAGCCCGGTATAGCAACCCTTCCTAATTTTGGTTTACACGCCATTAAAAAAGGTTGGTTAACTACTAGTTGGAATGGGGCTATTACTAAAGATTCAAATGAGTTACCATCTACGGCGCCCCTTTTCACCATGCATTTTACCGCCCAAAAAGATGGCTTATTAAGCGAGCAATTAAAACTACAAACTACTCCAACTATCCCAGAAGCTTATGACCAAGACGGTGCTTTAATGGACATTCAATTGAATTTTATAGCACCATTGGCTACCGTTTTTGAATTGTATCAAAATCAGCCTAACCCTTTTGATAAACAAACCCTTATTGGATTTCATTTACCCGCATCCAGTCCAGTAAGCCTAACAATTTTAGATGAACGAGGACAGTTATTAAAAGTAATTAAAAAAACTAAAATGGCTGGTTACCAAACTATTAACTTAGCGGATACTGATTTACCTAAAGGATTGATTTTCTATCAGTTGCAGACTAGATTTGGGACTCAGACTAGGAAGATGTTGCGGATTGAGTAGAGATGGATTCCCAACGGATTTTATTTCCCAACGGATTTTTTACGAACTAGGAGGATGGAAAACGGATTTGGACGGATTTGGACGGATTTTTCACGAACGGGCAGCGTTTTGTTCAGAATGGAGGATAAAGTTCCCCAAAAATCTTAAATCTGCCCGCCTGACGGCAGCCAGACAGGCCATACATCATAAATCTGTTAAATTCGGATTATTACAATTTAATCTTCTAAGAAAAAATCCGTTGGGTATTAAATCCGTTGGGATAACTTCCCTAACAAATTCATAATAACTTATCCATCCTAAGAATCAACACCCCCTAAGAAAAAATCCGTCCACCATCCGTTCAATCCATCAAACCTGAAAGCCCACCCACCTGCGTTGCAGTTCACTTCACAAAATAGTCCTCTTGGACTACTTTGCTCGCTCATCCTCAATTAAACCCCCAAAACCCGTCGAATCTGCGCCTTAGTTTCACTAGGAAAATCAGCCCCCAGCACCCACTTACAATAACTCAGGGTGTTTTTCAACAACTGATCTTTATGCTTCCCGAATCGCCAATAAACCTGTCCTTCTTTCTCATATAGTTTTCCAGCAAAATCCACCCGTTTAACATCCCCAGCACAATAAGCCTCAATTTCTCCTGCATCCGAAGGCAATAACGGATTTAATTCCAATTGTTTATTAAATATTTTGATGGTCGCATAAATATCAATCAAAGCATCATGCGCACCTTCTAGTTCTTCGCCCGTATAACGTTCATAAGTAGCGCCCAAAGTATGCCCGTTGACTTTTCGTTCAATTTTTAAGACATCAATAAAATTAGTATCGGGTGCTGGAAAAGGAATCCCTACTCGATTAAACTCTTCTATCAACATCGGTATATCAAAGTTATCGGAATTATAGCCTGCCAAATCACAGCCTGCCAACCAAGCGGCAAAACTTTTTGCTATTTGCCTAAATTTCGGTTTGTCTTTCACTTCTTCATCCGATATGCCATGCACGGCTGTTGCTCCAGGAGGAATAGGAATCGTAGGATTTATCAATACATTTTTAATTTCTTCTTTCCCGTCAGGCATCACTTTTATAGCCCCAATTTGCACAATGCGGTCTTGGGTAATGCTAACGCCTGTTGTTTCTAAATCGAAAAAGATGATGGGTTTAGGTTGGTAAGCCATTTTTTTAGTCGCAAAGGTAGAAATCAGAAATCTAAAATCATACATCATCAATCATAAATCTATCACGTTTTTATTTAGATGGATTTATAATTTGCTCAGTAAATTCAATCTGAATTATCCTTATATTGAATAGGTGAGTCTCAATAATCGAAACTTTTGAGGTCATAAGATTAATAAGGTAATGAGATTAATGGGGTAATGAGGTAATGAGGTAATGAGTTTAGATAAGTAACTTTTTTAACCAAATCTCTTCCTTCTTAGCCTCATAAACTCATAAAGCTTATTATCTCATTATCCTTTTCTTACTTCCGAATCTGACTAGGACTGACCCCATATTCTTCTGAAAAGCAGCGACTAAAATAAGCTAACTCTTTAAAACCAACTTGGTAAGCAATTTCCGATACTGTTTTCTGAGTACTGTGTAATAATTCTTTTGCCCTTTCCAAGCGAATAAATCGGATATAAATAGCCGTAGATTTCCCTGTAATCGCCTTTAGTTTTCGGTATAATTGGGAGGCACTCATCCCCAATTCTTTGCTTAATTGATTTAAATCAAAAGTCTCTTCTTCTAAATGCTCGGTAATAATTTGGTTGACTTGATTAATAAATTTTTCCTCTAGCGCAAATTTAGTTGTCTGTATTTTTTGTTTGTCTACTAAACTCTTTTTACCTTTTGTTCCACTAAACCTTATTTGTAATTGCTTCCTTAAAACAATCAATTGTTCCATTCGAACCAATAATTCATCTTGATTAAAGGGTTTGGCTAAATAGGCATCTGCTCCTTTTTGCAAACCTAGTACTTTAGAATCTACATCTGCTTTTGCCGTCAATAAAATAATGGGAATATGGCTGGTATGCCGATCTTTTTTTAAGGTTTCGCATAATTCAAATCCATCTTTTTCAGGCATCATCACATCACTTATTATCAAATCTGGAATCAGTTGAATAGCCTTTTCTATGCCTTCTGTCCCATTTTCGGCAAAAGCCAATTGATATTTTTTCCCTAAGCAAGTAACTAAATAAGCTTTAACATCTCGGTTATCTTCCACAATTAAGGCAAGGGGTAAATTGCTTCCAGTATCAAAAGCATCTGCTAGTTTTTCCGTACTGTCTTGTTGCAAATTTACCTTTTGGATTAAATCTTGAGTGGCATCAGGGAAAATCATCGGGGCTGCTCGTTGAATGGGCAAAAAAACCGAAAAGATAGAGCCTTTAGTTACCTCACTTGTCACTTCAATTTCCCCTTTTAAAATTTTCACCAATTCTCTCGTATAAGCCAAGCCAATCCCTGTTCCCTCCCCCTTTCGAGTAGTAGAATCATCTACTTGGTAAAAACGATCAAAAATATGTGGTATTTCTGCCGAAGGAATGCCAATGCCAGTATCTTTTATTTGGATTAGTAATCTATTTTTAGTGCTTCCAGAACTTAAAGTTCTGGAAGCACTTTTCTCTTTTATAAACTGCTCTACCTGTACATAAACATCCCCTCCACTATCTGTAAATTTGATAGCATTGGATAATAAATTAATCATTATTTTCATCAGTTTATCCGGGTCATAATCCATATAAATCACAGATTCTTTGGGTAAAAAATGCAACTTAATTTGTTTGCTTGCCGCCATTGAATGAAAAGATTCCGTTAGATAACTCAAATAATTGACCACATCGTTCTGCACTAAATTTACCCGCATATTTCCAGCTTCCAATTTGGACAAATCCAACATTTGATTGACCAAATTCAATAAATTAAAAGTATTCCGTTGAATCGTTTCCTTAGTTTTTTCATTCCCTTCTAATTGTTCTGACATTCCTTGAATAATAGATAAAGGCGTCCGAAATTCATGGGTAATATTGGTGTACATTTTTGTTTTAATCATATCTAACTCCTGCAATCGAACCCGTTCCGTTTCTTCTAATTTCCGTTTCAATTGAAATTGATAAAAAGCATAACTTCCCAAAATAACTAAAATCAAATAAATTATTTTTGTCCACCAAGTCCACCACCAAGGCGCTAAAATCGTAATCGCCAAGGAAGTCGGTGTTTTACTCCAAACCCCATCTGCATTAGCTGCCTTCACTTTAAAAATATAATTTCCAGGCTTTAAATTATTAAATCGAGCCGTCCGTTCTGTCCCTACCTGCACCCAATCTTCATGTACGCCCTCCATTTTATACTGATATTGAATTTTTTCTGGATTGTCAAAATGGATGCCGACATATTCTAAGGTTAAATCATTTTTATCATAGGGTAAAGTGATAACTTCTCCTGCTTGTTGGTTGACATTGATGATTTGCTCTTGGGCATAACTATTACTCATCCAAATAATTACCATTAACCCTAACCAGACTTTTAAATTTTTCATTATCATCTATTTTATGATCATTTCTTCTATCCCCGACCATTCTTCCGAAACCCCATTCACAATATACCCCACCGATTTATCCAAATAATATTGTGCTGCTTTATCACCTTCATTCACCGCCAGCACCTGCTTAAAACACTCCGCTGCCTTGCCAAATTTCCGTTTATAATAATGGCTAATTCCCTCTTCAAATTGCAAATGTGTTTGTGCTTTTAATTGTCGAATTGCTACCGTTTCTCCTTCGTATAAATCATAGATTTTTAAGGCTTTGTCTTTGCCTTTTACTTTTACTTTGCCTAGGTAGCGATAGGCAAACGTATCGGATACTTTCAAAGTATCTGATACGTTTTGCGGGCGATTTTCCAACGTATCAGATACCTTAGAGGTATCAGATACGTGTAAACCTGCCATCGTCCGCTCACTCAAAATAATAGCCGCCCCAAATACCTTCGTCAAACCTTCCATTCGAGAAGCCGTATTCACCGCATCTGAAATTACCGTAGATTCATAGCGATGTTCATCACCAATTACGCCTAGCATGAGGTCGCCTGTGTTTAAGCCCATGCCTGTCCGCAAGGCTCGTTTGCCTGCTGCCCTACGCTCTTGATTATACACTTCCAATTCTTTTTGCATCGCAATGGTTGCGGCTATAGCATTTTGGGGTTCATTCGCAAATAAGGCCATAAACCCATCTCCTAAATAGCTGCTGATAAAGCCACCATGTGCTTTAATAATTGACCCAATTCTGCCCAAATAGGTATTGATGAATTTGAAATTTTCTTCGGGCGTCATATTTTCAGACAGGGTGGTGTAGGAACGTATATCTGAAAATAGGACGGTCATTTTTGTATGTGTTTGGTCGCCTAGTTTTAGGTCTTTGATGCTTTTTTTGCCCAAAATTTGTAGAAATTCATTGGGCACAAAGCGTTGATTGGCGATGTTGATGTCTTTTAGCTCATGGTTTAAAGATTGTAATTCTTGGTTATGGGCTTGCTCTTTTTTAAGTTTTTGTTGTAAACTTCGATACCAGTAATACAATAAACCAATAAGCAATAAGGAATAAACCAAATAAGCCCACCAGGTTTGCCACCAAGGTGGATGGATACGGAAAGAAAATATTTCCTGTGCTGCTGACCAAATTCCATCTGCATTACTAGCCTTTAAATAAAATTTATAAGTACCAGGAGCTAGGTTGGAATAGCGAGCTATTTTTTCGGTGCCTGCCTCTACCCAATCATCATTAGCTCCTTTGAGTTGGTAAGCATACTGATTTTTAGTGGGTTTGTCAAAATGCAAGCCGAGGTAAAAAATATCCAGGTCATTTTCATTATGATTAAAACTTAATCCTTTTTGAAGGGCTTGATTGGATACAGTTAAAGGCTTACCGCCTACTTTAAGTTGCACCACATGTAATTTAGGTGGGAAGGTGTCCAATTGAATCGATTGGGGGTCAAATAATAAAAAACCCGCTGCTGCTGCTAAAACCAATTGATTAGATTTGGTCTTAATCATTTTATTTTTAAAGCGAGAAGCTCCATATTGCTGCAAGAAATTAGAAGGCTGAATGTGTTGCTTAATATAATTATTTAAATCCTCACTCACCAAAATATTTTCTTGTGCTTTGTCTAAACATGCCAAGCCCAAATCTGTAACCATCCAAATTTTATTGTCCACTTCTAATAAGTTATATACAGAATTGGAAGGTAATCCATCTGCTAAAGTGTATTTTTTATAGGTGTTTTTTTGAGGGTCTAATCGAATTAAGCCGTCATAGGAAGTCCCCGCCCAAAGGATTCCTTCCTCGTCTTCAAAAAAAGATGCGACAGGAGTAGCTGCTAAGAAATTTTGGACAAAGGTCTCTTGCTTCAATTGCGCATCCCAATGGTATAAATCAATTCCGCCCTTTCTTGAGGCTATCCATATATTATTTTTCTTTCCTAAATGAACATACCCAAATGCTGGAAAGTCGTCTTTAAAGGTGGAATCAAATTGAATTCCTTTAAAAACCCCCTCCTCTACTACATACAATTTACTTTTTCTAAATCTTGGTCCATTTACAACAGATTTGAATTCTCCCATATATTGTCCAAAATTATCTACCCCAACAATTTGTACAGAATCAGGTACAGTTATAGGAAACGGTTCAAAATCAGGCTGGGATGGATAATACCTTTTTATCCCTTGCGCATCTTCTATTATCAAATAACCCTCTTTTCCTTTGTAAAGGGAGGTACTAGCTTGTTCGAGATTTTTAGCAGGATAGTGTTTAATGGTCTCTTGGGTAATATCATATTGAAATAAGCCAGCATTAGCAGTACTGAACCATATATTTCCCTGAACATCCTCTACCAGTTCTTTGATTTTGACAGGTTGTTGATGGAGCGTTGTTACTTTTAGTGGTTTATATTGAATGGGTGTTTTAGCCAGATTTACTTTATATAAGCCATTTCCACCCAACCAAAGGAAACCAGTTGCATCTTCATAAATTACGTTAAAGCTCCTTCTGCGATTTAGGCCACCTTCGATGTTTTGAGCATCCTGTATATCTATAGGTCTAAAATCAGGAAAAGTAGCTGGCTTTTTTGATAAAAATAACCCTGCATTGATAGTCGCCAACCAATAACTTCCATTTTTATCTTTTAAAAAATTTGATTTATAGGCCGCACTACCATAAATACCATTGTCTTGCAATTGCATTTTTTGGGTTTGGGCATTATAATGTACACTAGCATTAGTAGATTTAAAACCAGTAGGCTTTTCTGGATGATATAGATTGCCTTGTAATAAAAATTGATGTTGTCCTAAGGGTAAAAACTGAGAATGAAGTACAAAATTAGCAGGTAAATCAATTCGTTCACTCTTAATGACTCCTTCCTTTACCTTAGAAATATCCAAAATTTCTAGTCCTAGATTAGTAATCGCCCAAAAGGAGTTGGTGTCTCTTGGATATAAAGCACGAACTTCATCATTTAAAAGTGTTTGGTTCGATAAAAATTGCTTTAGTCCAATCTCGATGGAATCACTCAATTCAGGTGTTGCTTCATACAACCAAATTCCAGAATTAGACCTATCAGGGTAGCCCACACTATATCCAAGCATACCCATCAATCCATTAGATTGATACTTCATACGGTATTTTCCTATTGGTAAATCAATAATATCTATTTGTACTTGATTCTTAGTTGCCCCTCCACTATGGATAGATTTAGTTTCCTCTATTTCCCAAATTTTGTTACCTTGCTCCGCTTCAATCCATCCAAAATCTGCCCAAATATTTTGGTATTCTCCTCTACATAAAACAATCATTTTTTTAGGCTCCCTAATTTCAAAAGTGGTTTCCTTTAATCCCACAGCAGGTACTTGGCTAAGCTTTGCAAAACTAGGTGCTTGAGGTAGTTTTTCGGCTATAATTTGTTTTAAATCCGATGAATAGGTAGTAGAAAAAAACTGTTGTATTTTATATTCATCTGCTTCTTTAACAATTCGATTTAGTCCTTTTAGTGTCCCTACCCATATACTTCCATCAGCCCCTTCTTCTAGGGTATTAATGAATTCTGCAAAAGGTACATTCATCATACCTCCCAAGTCCATATAGGTGAATTGCTCTAATAAAGGGTCAAATTTTAATACCCTGGAGGTAGATGTGCTTGCCCATATATTTCCTGCTGAATCCACAATTAGGGCAGATTTAAATCTAAATGTTAACTTGGGAAATGCTTCTTTTGGATAATAGGTTTTAAATTCATATCCATCATAGCGCACTAAACTATTCGGGGTCGTCAGCCAAATAAATCCCTTTGTGTCTTGTGTAATTCCTCTAATAGACGCTTCGGGTAAGCCAGCTTCTTTCCCATACTTTTCCACCCAGTAATCTTCTACTAAATATTTAGTTTGTGCGATGGAGTTAATGGTAAAAAGAAGGAATATTAATAAAAAAATAGAATAATTAAGTTTTAGTTTTCTCATTTTTAAATAGTAATTGTGTTTGGCAAAAGTGTTTCGTTAAATTTCCAATTTTCTAGAGATTGTATTTTGAATTATTTTGTCAAAAGTTTGAATTATTCTTTCGATTTCCTTGTCTCTTTTATTTCATCACCATTTCTTCTACTCCCGACCAATCTTCCGAAACCCCATTCACAATATATCCCACCGATTTATCCAAATAATACTGAGCTGCTTTATCCCTTTCATTCACCGCCAATACCTGCTTAAAACACTCCGCTGACTTTCCAAATTCTTTTTGATAATAATGCGCAATCCCTTGTTCAAATTGCAAATGCGTTTGGGCTTTTAGTTGGCGGACTGCTACCGTTTCTCCTTCGTATAAATCGTAGATTTTTAAGGCTTTGTCTTTGCCTTTGACCTTTACCTTGCCGAGGTAGCGACTTGCAAAACATGGTGATTTTTCAAAATCACCATGTTTTAAGCCAGCCATTGTCCGTTCGCTCAAAATAATCGCTGCCCCAAATGTTTTGGTCAGCCCTTCCATTCGACTTGCCGTGTTCACCGCATCAGAAATTACCGTAGATTCATAGCGATGTTCATCACCAATTACGCCTAGCATTAGAT
>CAZXYA010000060.1:0-25663 GCA_964644655.1 uncultured Saprospiraceae bacterium
CGACAAATTTTATGACAAAATCTACCCGTCACTATTAACTGGACAGGCTACTAAGGTCAAATTAAAATACAAAAATTGCTTGTATTTTGTACTTAGTACTAACAATATTACGGAAATTTAGGTTCTAAAGTTTAGAAAAAAGGTGAGCTACTTACTATTGTAATAAATCTAAGATCCGCTGAGTTGTTCGTTGAACACTAAATCCACCAAGATGATGCCAAACAATTTTCCCATTGGTGTCAATCAACATACTATAAGGTAAGGTTTCGACTTTATATTGTTCAATCATTTTGGCATTGGCTAATAAATGTTTTCCTGGAAAAGTACCTTTCGCAATATAATTTTTCCAACTAGTCGCATTTCGATCAGTAGAAACATATAAAAAAACAATATTGTCTGATTTAAATTGAGCTTGCAATTTTTGATGGGAAGGAACTAATCGAAGACAAGGTTTACACCAGGTAGCCCAAAAATCTAAAAACACAACTTTCCCTTTAAAATCTGATAATCTAACTAAATTACCATTGACATCTACTATCTCAAACTCTGGGGCATCCATTCCCGTTACGATTCCTCGACTCTCATGATAAGCTAATTTCACAAATTCACTATATAATTCATAGGGGCAATTATTAATAAAGTCGTAGGCTTTTCGTTCAGTAACTGAATTATTTGCTTGTTTAATTTCAACAGAATGTTGAAGCGCTTTGAAAAAATAAAGGGGCTTTCCTTTTAAATATTTATCGGCTAATTTTAATTTTGACAAGCCTTTATTTTCTTGTTTATCCGATTGGAAACTCAAAAAATCTTGTAGATAATAGATATAATATTTATTTGGCAATGCTCCCGTATTATTTACCTTTATATCCTCCATAAAATCATAATAATCCGATGGTACATCCATGGGAACTGGTTGATTTTGGAAGATGGGGTGTTCATAAGGATAATTCATTAAATTGAAAGCATACCAATAGTTAATATCCGCATGCGCATATTTAACAGCATCTGCCGATAGTGTATGGCTTTGAAGATAAGTTCTTAAAAATTGTAATTTCTCGATTCTTGTCTTATCTAAAAAGGCTTTAAAACCAGTAGGTGTAGCATTTTTTATATGCTCTTCCAATTCTATTTCAGTATGCCTAAATAATTTAGCAACAGTTACTAAGTAATTATTGATTTCACTTCCCTTGCCTGTAAAGGATAAATGTTCATATAAATCATTCCCATTAATAACTATTGTTAAATTATAACTTGGTTGTAGGTATAAATCAATGCTTTGTTGGCCTAATTTTATAGTAGCAGTTGTACTAGACTTTAAGGTAACATCTAGGTGAAAATCCGCCTCTGCTTTGTCGGGAAACAAGAAAGTTGTTTCTTCCCTAAGTAGCGGATTAGTATTAATAATAATTTCAGGTCTACTAAGTACCCCTCTACTCGCTTTCCCGTCAAAAGAAGTCACCTTTGCATATTTACTAAAATCTGGTGGACTAATAACAATTTCGTCTTCGGATACTTTCGTCGAAATCTCCTCTTCTATGAAAGCTGCTTTGTCTTTTTTCTGAATTAATTGAGATGCTGTTTGGCTGGTAATTTCTTTTAATAAACCTGATATTTGTTCTGTTGTATCTATAATTTCAGAAGTGTCTTTTCGAGGAATAGGTAAATCAATGACATTAAGTAACTGACTCGTATCTTTTTCCATTGAATTATAAGCCGATTTTAAAATATCCGCATAGACATTATCTTCTGCTTTTTCTAAATAATCTTTAAGCAGTTCGTGCTTTTTTTCGCCATTCTTTATTACCTCCCAATACAAGTCTTTAACAATGGCATAATGCATTACCTTTCCTTTGAAATTTGCATATTTAAAATTTCGCATGAGTTCAGGTCGAGAGTCTGGTATTTCGACCCATTTTTTGGTATAAACCACTTTTTGCTTTAAATTAATACCTCCATTAAATATCCAACCAATTCGGCCATCTGGTAATTCAATTTTTAGAAATTTATCTATATATCGCTTCCCTTCATATGGATATGCAAATCGATCATTAGTTATATCTTGGAGGTACAAAACTTCTGAGCCACGTGCCAACTTAGCAAAACTTGATAATTCGTCATAAGCCTCTTTTCTTACTTCTAAACTATCAATTAATACTTTGCCAAAAGTTTCTACCATTTTCACCTTTACTAACTTTTTTTTGGTAGCTGCTACATTTTTAAATTGCAGTTTTCCTCTGGCGATTCGTTCTTGTCGCCAATCCGTATATTGTTTTAAATAAAAAAGGTAATTAACATTATTTAAAGCCGCTTCATTATTTAAATCAAGCGTATCCATAAATTTAAAATATTCTGCAGATAAGCTTAGCGAAATAGGCAATACTTCAGAAGCAGGATGTTCTGCGCGATATCGCATCAAATTTTGCCCCCACCAATAATTAATATCTGCTTTTACATATTCCTTAAAAGCCTTTGTAAAAAAAGTATCTCGCTCAACTAAAAAAGTATCTAAAAAATCTAATTTTTCTTGTTTATATTCACTCAATAATTCTTGGTAATCTTCGGCGGTGTTTTTAGCCATTCCATCTTCTATCTTCTTGGCATCTTTAATATCAAAAGTCAAAAAGGTTTGCTGCAAATAATTATTTGTAAGCCCTCCTTTCCCACTAAATTTCAAAGAATCAAGAAATGAATTTGCGGTGGATTTCACATAGATACTATCTTTATCTTCAATAAAAATAGGTACATTCACACCATCTAAAGCGATAAAACCGGGTGTATTTTCTTTGAATGGAATCTTTAGATAAAAGGAATCTTTAATAATTGGTGCAGCATAGGTAAGTTCTTCAAAGGTGAGAAAATCTTTATAAAAACGAAGGGTAATTTGCTGGCTGGAATCTGCTTCTGTAATCTTACCACAAAAAATGACCGTCGATTGGGTCGTATCTGATTGCCCAAAAGCTATACTGCCCCATATCATCACATATAAGCAAACCCATAGTCTTAACCTAATTTGTAGTAATTCTCTAAACATTTTATAACTACTGAGGAATGAAGGACAATACTCATTCATAAATAGACTTTATTCTAAAAGGTTTAATGCTTCCAGAACTTTAAGTTCTGGAAGCACTCTCCATACAATTTTTTTCAGAATAAATACTAATGCAATCACATTTTCATTTCATTCCTTACCAAATAATACTTTAATTTTCATGCAAACTAATAAATAATTAGCGCTTCCCTTAATTATTTGCACAAATTTAATAGTTTTAGCTGTTTTTTGCTCAATTTAATTATCGTATTCCATTTTTCTACCATCGGGGGCCGTAATGGTCACTTTTGCGGCAGTACTCTCCTCTACTCTACCAATAATCTGTCCATCTACCTTAAAAGATTTAGAAATTTCAATAATTCTTTCCGCAATTGTAGGTTCGACGTATAATTCTAACCGATGTCCCATATTAAAAACTTGATACATTTCCCGCCAATCAGTATCCGATTCTTCTTTTATCATTTGGAAAAGTGGCGGGATTGGAAGTAAATTATCCTTGATAATATGAACTTTATCTACAAATTTTATCACTTTGGTTTGCGCACCACCCGTACAATGAATCATTCCATCAATCTGTCCTTTAAATTCATCTAAGATGGCTTTGATAATTGGCAAATAAGTACGGGTTGGAGAAAGAATTAATTTTCCTACGTCTATCTGCTGCCCATTAATAGCTACTTTATCTGTTAATTTCTTTGATCCAATATAAACAACTTCATCAGGGGTATTGGCATCAAAACTGTCTGGATATTTTGTAGCATATTCCTTGCTTAATACATCATGTCGAGCAGAGGTTAATCCATTGCTCCCCATTCCTCCATTATATTCCGTTTCATAGGTCGCTTGGCCATAGGAAGCTAATCCAACAATTACATTCCCAGGCTTTATATTATTAACAATTAAGTCTGCTTTTTTCATTCTAGCAAATGCTGTATACCCTACATCAATGGTCCGTACTATATCGCCCACATCAGCAGTTTCTCCACCAGCAGAATGTACATTTATTCCATAACTCGCTAGTTGATCGGTTAACGCTTTAGTCGCTTGAATCAATGTAGCAATCACCTCACCTGTAATCAAGTTTTTATTTCGGCCAATAGTAGAAGACAATAAAATTTGATCGACACAACCCACACAGCCCATGTCATCTAAATTCATCACCAAGGCATCTTGTGCTATGCCTTTCCAAACAGAAACATCTCCTGTTTCTTTCCAATATAAATAAGCTAAACTTGTTTTTGTGCCCGAAGTATCTGCATGCATTAGGTTGACATAATTGGCATCTCCTCCCGCTACATCAGGTAATATTTTACAGAAGGCATTAGGGTAAAGTCCTTTATCTAAGCCTTTGATTGCTGCATGTACTTCGTCTTTCGTTGCCGAGACGCCTCTTAAATCGTATTTGTAGTTTGGCATATTTAAATGTAAAATTATTATGACTGGTCAGCAGAGGGTTTGGAGCGTAGAGCAGAGGGTGATTAAACAATCAATTCTTTGAGATTATTTCTGCCCTTTGCCCCCAGCGCTTCGCTAAATAGATAGATCCAAATTATTTAAGCAAATTGATCCGCTAGGACCAACTCTTTTCCACCTTCTTGATAATTATAAAATCCTTCGCCTGTTTTTCTACCCAATTTTCCAGCGGTCACCATATTTACTAATAATGGACAAGGCGCATATTTAGGATTGCCAAAGCCATCTTGTAGTACATTCAAAATGGCTAAACAGACGTCTAATCCTACAAAATCTGCCAATTGCAAAGGCCCCATTGGATGTCCCATTCCCAATTTCATCACCGTATCAATCTCTCTGACGCCTGCAACACCTTCGTATAAGGTGTAAAACGCCTCATTTAATAAAGGCATCAACATTCTATTCGCAGCAAATCCTGGATAATCTTTAATCTCAACAGGCACTTTACCCAATTTTTTGGATAGGTCCATTATAGTTGCCGTAACTTCCTTAGCTGTTCCATAACCGTTAATGACCTCCACCAATTTCATAACTGGAACGGGGTTAAAAAAGTGCATACCTATCACCTTTTCTGGCCGATTGGTAACTGACGCAATTTTAGTAATAGAAATAGAAGAAGTATTACTAGCTAAAATAGCAGCACTTGGTGCGTTTTCATCAATCTGCTTAAAAATCTTCAATTTCAAATTGACATTTTCAGTAGCTGCTTCGATTACTAAATCTGCATTTTTTACACCTAAAGGCAAATCAGTACTAGTAGTAATATTGCTTAAGGCAGTAGCTTTGTCCGCTGCTGAAATCTTTTCCTTTCTTACCATTCTGTCCAGATTCTTCCCTATTGTTTTGAGAGCTTTCTCTAAGGCAACTGCTGAAATATCTACCAATGTAACGGTAAAATTTTTCATGGCAAAAATATGGGCTATTCCATTTCCCATTGTTCCTGCTCCTATTACTGTTATATTTTGCATTATTTTTATTAAACAATTCATTAAAAAAACGCAAAGGTAAATATTTATTTTAAGTCGGTTTGATATTTTTTTGTACTATTTAATCGTTATACATATAAATATTATTTACAAAATTTTTAATCAGAAAATACGGAATGAGTAAATGAAAAATATATTAATATTATTTTTATCTTTATTATGCAACGCTAATTTCGCTCAGCGTTCCCCGCTTACTCAGGATATTTCAGCTATTGTTTTCCTAGATTCTTTCGTTGTTACCGCTACTAAAAAAGGGTTTGACGTAAATGATTTTATTGATATAGTACAGCAAGATGAATCCTTTTTTAGAGCCTTTCACCATCTTAGGTTTACCCCTCATAGCTCCCATAATCAAATAGAGATATTTGATCGAAAACATCGAGTAAAGGCAAGTAATTATCAGGAGACTCAGCAGTTTGTAAAGGACAATTGCAGAACTATGCGTTTTTTATCAGAAGAAATTAAAGGGAAGTATTTTAAAAATAAGCAAAAACGAAAACATAAATATTACACAACTCGCATGCAGGAGGAAGTTTTTTTGACAAAGGGAAAAGTATGTGGAGAACCTGCAAATCCTATTATCATATCGGATAATTTAAGTGGTATTCAAAAACATATTAATGAATTAAAAAAACTCATTTTTCAACCGGGCAAAGAAGTTGAGATACCATTGATTGGTGGGAAAACTGCTATTTTTAAAGAAGACATGTTAAAATATTATAATTTTTACATCCGTTCCAAAACTTATAAAAATGGACAAGATTGTTATGTTTTTAGAGTTATTGCCAACCCTACCTATAGGAGTGGAAAAACCATCATCAAATACTTAGAAACCTATTTTGATAAAAATAGCTTCCAAGTACTAGCCAGAAATTATCATTTGAAATATAATGGGCTAGTTGACTTTGATGTAAAAATGAAAGTAACATTGACAAAATTAGGCGATAAATATTTGCCTGCTTTGGTGGAATATGATGGAGATTGGAAGATTCCTACTCAAAAACGAGAAATGGTATCGTTTAAAATTGATTTTGATTATTAAATTTATTTTTTAGACTACATTGTAAAAAAGTTTCTTACTGTTTTCCCTCGCCGCCTGCGGCGGTTCGGGAAGGGGTTCTTAAGGGGGCATGTTAAAATAATAAGAAATTTAATTTACAGAGTATTGACTATTGTAAAAGTAAATAGACTCCTATCTTTACAAAAGAGTAATATGAGTCTATTGAAATTATCGTTCTACAACCTTTAATACACCTCGCATAGTATCCGAATGTGCAGGAAAAGTACAAACATATTCATAATTCCCAGGTTTCGTAGGTGCTACAAAATAAAATATATCTGAACTACCAGGCACTAACAAATTAGAGTGAAACAGCAAATCGTCTGATGTTGGAATATAGCCTTTTTCTTGACCTTGTAAGCCCAAATTATTCGCCAAATCTGCGACTACTGCAACTTTCCCTGGCTTTACAATGGCTACGTTATGCATCATGTCATCAGGGTTATTCAAGACAAACTTCACTTTTTGTCCCGATTTTATGGTTAATTCCTGCTCAACATATTTCATACCAGAGGCAGTAGTTAAGGTCAAGGTCACATCCGGGCCATTAAACCAACTAGAAGGCATTTCTGTCACCCTTTTATCGCTTACTAAATTAACTGTAGGTATAATCGCATCATGAGTTATATGATTGCTATTCTTCTGCATTCCACCAGCAGGGATTTCATTTAAAGTATAATAGGCAAAATTATGTAATAGGTGCTTACCCTTTGTATTTTTAACGCCTTCCGCCTTAATTTCATTAATATAGCCTGCACGTAATCCTTCTACAAATAATTTAGCCGTCTTTCCATCTTGCGATAAATTTACTTTATAAACGGTTCTAGTTTGTAAATCCGTTACTGGGCTGCCATAAATATGATGGTATTTATAAGTAAAATCACTAATAGTATAGGCCGCTGGATTTGCTGCGGTTGCTCGATTGACTGGTTCGGTGAATTCAATATCAAAACCATCTTTAGTCGCTTTAATAGTTTTCATTTCAAAAGGCACTTTTCCATTATAGACCAACCTTTCCAATGCATAGGGAGATTTACCTGTAGACGCCCAACCTCTATTGGTTTGGCCCACAAAAATAGAATGATCAGCACCCCATTCCATCCGTAATATTCCAGAGGAAAATCCTTCTCTAAAAGGAAAGCAAACGCCTTGATACACTCCATTAATTTTCTCTTGAAAAACCCGCATGATTTTGCTGTGCCCTTGGTCCGCCACTAATAATTGTCCTTCAAAAGGACCAAACTGATCATTGTTTACTACTAATATATCAGAAGTCGAAATGCCCATTAAAGTATGTGGAAACCACACACTCGGCGGTTTCACTCCCTTCATATGCTTAGCATATTCATAAAGCGTATAGCCCATTGTATCAACAATCTCTTCAAATTTTATTTGGACGGGTGAATTAGGTTCTTCTGACCATTTCAAACCTTCTGGATTACCCGCAAAATCTCCTTTTTCTAAATGTGTCATTCTACCAGAACCAACCCAATCCCCTTGGTTTTCGGTATAAAAAACATCTCCTTTGGCATTTAGACCAAATCCTGCGGGGGAACGTAAACCTGTTGCTATTGGTGTCATTTCTCCATCTGGTGTAATCTGCAATAACCAGCCTCTCCATTTAGAGCCACTTTCTCCCCGACCAATCCAGCCCAAATTTAGAGTCACTAACATATTCCCATCAGGTAAAAATTCTGGACCGTAAGAATATTCATGATAGTTGCCATTCAAAGGCCAACTATAAATGGTTTCATATAAATCTGCTTTCCCATCTCCATTTTGATCTTGAATCTTAGTTAACTCTGCTCTTTGTGTAAGGTAATAAGCACCATTTCTAAACCCCAATCCAAGTGGTTCGTGCAATCCAGAGGCAAAACGAGTAAATTCAGGTTTGGCACTTGAAGGGAATTTAATGGTCCAAAGGTCTCCTCTTCTAGTTGTTACGCCCAAAGTTCCATTATCATCGAATGCTAAACCACCAACTTCTAGTATTATATTTTCTGGAATAGGCACTTTTTTAATAGAATAGTATTTTTTTTCTTGTTTAATAATATCCTTTTGAGCGAATAGCACAAATGGACACATTATAATAAAAACAATATATTCAAATTTAATTTTCATGCTGTTATTTTATCTAGTTAGTAGCTCGACTTCTACCAATGTATAATGTATTTTACGGTATCGTCAATTTTAACCAATAATTCTTTATTTTTTCTTAGGATGAAATTTTTTCCCGTTAAATAATAATTACCATCGATATTATACAAACCATTTGGCAATAACTGAATATTCTCACCAATCGCAAGTCGGATATATACATTATCCATATCCCCAATTTTACGAATAATTCTTACAAGACTTTTTCCATCTTCGGATGGCAATACTTGATCTCTAAATTGAACATGCTTAAAATTATATTTAAAAGTGGGTCTATTTGCTTCATCCACTTCATAGCCCTTAAATTTAAAATCACCCGGTATAAAACTAGGCCACGCAACAGTTTCATTTCCTAAAATGGCTAGGATTAAACCTCCAGTCAAATCAATTGACATGTTCATAGGATCTAACCGCTGAGGTTCTCCCCTACCACGCCACATTTCAGATACATCTGCAAATTTACCTTTCCACGCTTTTATTAAATTGGGCGTTCTCAAGTCATAACTATAATGAACCCCCAATGGATCACCAACGCTTAAAACATTTGTTTTCTTTTCTCCTTGGTGGTTTACAAAAGCACGTACCATTTCTGGTTCTTTCAGTTCTTCGATCAAAATAGGTATTTGGTTTTGTTTCCAAGATTGAAAGGGTGTTTCAGAAGCTAAAAATTGTTTAATAATACCGGGACCTTCATATTCTATTGCTAAAGTAGCACCCCACACTTCTTGATAATAGGTTTGGGTCAAATCATGTATCCCTTGGGTCAAATTAACAATGCCTCTTTCCTCTCCATAACCGGGCTCGCCTTCATTAACTACAATCGTTTCGCCGTCAATAATTAATTCGCCCCCATCATCAATCTTCGTGGTAAATAAGTAATCACCAGCAACAGGCACCTCTAATTTGCCTGTAAATCTAAGTCGATAACCATCTGCTTGATTACTTGCTTTTTCCACGTCTAAAGAATCGATTTTTCCTGTTTTAGTTGCGGTCATTTTGGTGAAATCTGGTAATTTATCGTCTTTACCATCAAAAAACTCATAGCTTAAATCTTTTAAAGTTAAGCCATCTAAAGTGTAGGCTTTATAAGTAATATTTTTGAAAGCAACTGGACCATGATCGCCTTGAATAAATAAAGGTCCAGTAGGTGCTTCTTCTGAAAAGAGCGCTCCTTTTGTTGGACCAGTTAACTCTACAGTATCATGGATTAGAAATCCATTCAGATAAACTTTTTTAAAAATAGCATTTTGAATCTTTTGTCCGTTTTTATCAAAACGAGGCGCTTGAAATTCTATTTTGAAATGTTGCCATAAACCGGGGGCTTTGCTGGCATTAACCGCAGGTGCAGTTCCTTCATACCCTTTTTCACCAGCTGGTTTTGAATCATCCCAACGCTGATAAATTCCACCACAATCTCCAGAGGAAATATTTTTCTTCTCCCAACTATCCAATATCTGTAATTCGTAACGACCTTGTAAATAAATACCTGAATTAGATCCCTTAGGCACCAAAAAATCTATTTCTAAATCCAAATCCCCATGTTCCCAAGTTGTCATAATATTCCCCTTTCCATTTTCGGACGGCTTATTAATTAAAACTCCTGTTCCTTCTGAAGACTCTAAAGATTGCACTATTTGCCAGTCTGAATAAGCCTTACCGACTATTTGCCAATTTTTATCTGTTGGTTGAAATGAACTTAAATTCGATAATAATAAGTCCTTCATTCGTAAGCTTTTTGGAATCTCAGGCGTAACAATAAGCGTATCTTCTATTAATAGAGATGAATCATTTTTACAGGCAAGAAGAAATAAGAGAAGAAATAAAAGAAGAAATAAAGGTAGGTTTTTCAACAACTTCATTTTTACACACTTTGTTTTGAACAATTGAATGCGGCAAAAGTAGAAATTTGAAATTTAAAATCATAATTAAGTACTAAGTAACGACTAAAGAATAACTTCCGCATTTGTGGCGGTCAAATTTCAAATTATACTGCGTTAAAAAGCCTCGTCATAGCTAGGCTATGCCTACGTTTTTTGCCTTGTCTAATTTAAAATTTCCCTCGCCAAAATGGGGAACTTATTTTTCACTCGTTACTAAGATAGATCATCTTAAAATAGTAATATCTCCTTTAATAATTTCTCCCTCCCTAGTATCTAATCTTAAAACATAATAGTAGGTTCCTTCAGGAATCAAAATTCCTGCATTATTCCGACCATCCCAATCATTATTATAAGGACTCTCCTCAAATAAAATATCGCCCCAGCGATTGAAAATAGTTAATTCGCTATTTGGAAAAGCATCGGGTTCTTGTTCAATAATAGGCACTATAAAAAAGTCATTCATTCCATCTCCATTCGGTGTAATCGCATTCGGGACAGCCGCTAATTCTACATTCACGCTTAGCGTTGCCATTCCTTCACAACCATTAATATCAATCACCTGAACAGCTAAAATGGTATTATTAGTAAAAGCGGTGCTTATAGTTTCACAATTATCACAATCAATTAATTCAGCAGGCGTCCATATAATGTCTGCAATGTCTTCCGACGGAATAGAAGAGTCGAAGGTAAAGGTTCCAGTTTGTCCAGTTACCAATTCCTCGTTTTCAGCTATAATGTTCACTTCAATTGGGCTCGGTTCATTTAATACAAGAATGGTGTCCCAAGTACAAGCTAATTGATCTACAATCGTCAAGGAATAATTGTTAGCAGCTAAATCTGAAAAAACAGCAACTTCACTAGTATCGAAATCATTTAAGAGGTAATTAAAAGGCCCTACTCCTCCGATAACATTATCCACCTCAATAAATCCATTGTTAATTTCCTCACAAGCTGGATTATCTAAAGAAATTATAGCACTAACAGGCAGATTATCATTTTCTGTAATTTGAATAGAATCACTACTAATACAGCTATTGGCTTCATTAGTAATCTCTAAAACATATAATCCAGGGGTTGCTATTGCCAATTGGGTACTATTAGATAAGATCTGCCCCATTTCATCTGTCCATTCGTACACAATTGAATTACCTGTTGCTGAACCTTCGGCATCAAGTGTTATGCCTTGCTCCTCACAACTAAGTACTTGATCTGGTATATCCACAATTGTAGGTAGTTCTCGATTATCTACTACCAAGACCGAATCTATCGTAATACAGTTATTATTAATATCTTCTATAGCTATAAAATACCAACCTGGAGCGGCAACGCTTGCTACAAAATCTGTTTCTTCAGACGCCAATATTCCAAGGTCTGTTCCCCAAGCAATATTTAATTCCGTTTCGTCCAATTCTACCCTTGGTTCAATAGCAATTACATCATCAGTACAAGCAAAAGATAAATTTGTTGGTAAAGAAATGGTAGGAAACACTTGTTCGGTTGTCACCCCAATAGTTGCTATATTTTCGCATTGATTATTAGTATTTCTAATTAAAAATTGATAGTCACCAGCAGCAATAACGGTGACAAAAGGACTGTCTTCGCCAGAAAATATCGCCCCATTTTGGGTAGTCCATTCATAGTCAAAAATGTCTCCTATGTCCGTATTATCTCCTCCCAATGTGACCATTGTTTCTTGACAAGTTAATGCTTGCGTTTGTCCTATATCAATAGTGGGCATTACCCTATCAAGAAAAACCCTCAAACTATCTGTAAAAGTACATCCGTTAATTGTACTTTCAATGTCTAATTGATAAACTCCTGGTTGATTCACCATTACTGTTGATTGGTTTCCACCAGCTGTGATATTTCCATTATCCGTACTCCATTGAAAAATATAAGGGGAATTCACTTCATTAATATCTCCAAGTATAACCGTTTCTTTTATACAATTAAGCGTATCTCCAATACCTATATCAAAGTTGATTGGTGTAATATCTTTATCCACATCAAAAGAGTCAGTCGTTTCACAAAAACTTAAAGTATCTAAGACCTTTAAAAAATAGGTACCACTTTCTTCGATGGTAAACAATAAGGAAGTATCTATTGGGGAAAAATTGGGGGTAGTAGCCGTCCATTCAAAACTTAAATTATTTAAAGCAGTAAAAATTGTTCCTGCTGCCAAAACGGTGGTATCATTATTACAAGTAATCGTTTTATTCGCTCCTGCTTCAATACGAATTTCATTCCTAAT
Source organism: uncultured Saprospiraceae bacterium (assembly GCA_964644655.1). Taxonomy (GTDB): domain Bacteria; phylum Bacteroidota; class Bacteroidia; order Chitinophagales; family Saprospiraceae; genus JAFMDF01. The sequence continues at coordinate 12,857 of CAZXYA010000060.1, forward strand.
ATCTCTAACTGTTATATTTTTCTCCCCACTACAACCACTAAAATTATTAATTACCTCGACTTGATAAATACCTGCGGAATCAACCCTAAGATTTGGGGCATTATCTACCCCAATGATGTTTCCTGTATCGGATAAAATAGACCATTGATAGGTGGCATCTTCTGCATTTATGACGGTATTTAATATGCTTTGATTGTTCAAACAGGTGATTATATCAGGGGTTAAAATTTCAATTTCTGGTGGATTTAAGCTATCTATGACCATCAGTACATCTGATTTGCTACAGAGGTTAGAAGAGTCTACCACTAATAATTGATAGATTCCAGGAAAGTCAGTCACTAGTTCTTGTTCCGTTGAAACCACCCTGTTCGCTTCATCTTTCCAGCTATAATAAAAATTTGGTCCTTCCGATACTTCTACGGGTACAATCGTTATTTCTGAATTGAAACAAGTAAGGATTTCATCTTCCCCAAGCATTACCCTTGGTAAAATTTGATCTGTAGAAACAATGACCGTATCCTTGGTTTCACAGAGATTATTGGTGTTCTGAATAGTCAAAACATATTGTCCTGCTGCATCTACAATTGGATTTAATTCGGTTCTACTCGTTACAATATTCCCATCCTCCGTTCCCCAGTTAATCGCAACTTCTATATTAGCACTTAATGATTGTCCTGCCAATCTCAAAGTATCGGCACAATTAACTTCAGTATCTTCTCCTGCGGATACTAGAGGGGGCAAACGATCTTCGGCTACTCGAATGGTAATGCTTTGTCCCAAACAACCAGTAAGCGTATCTTCAGCAAAAGCAACAAAATCTTTATTCAATAAAGCATCTGTAACAATCAATACCGCACTATCAATTATTGTTTCTCCAAACCAGGTAATAACGGATGTAGGTATATCTGCTTCTGCTAAATATTGAATTTCATTGGTTGCACAATCAATAGCCCCTGTAGTCCTTAAATTGACAATAGGATTCGGTCGTTCAAAAACAGTAACGGTATCTATACTTACACAATTATTAGCCAAGTTGGTTACTTCCAAAGTGTAATCCCCTGCTATGGTTACTTGTTGTTGAATACCGCTACCTAAGCTAAAACTATTTTCATCAAACCATTGGTAGGCAAAATTTTGTCCTTGTGAAGTATTATTTCCCCCCAAGGTAAAATCTAAAATATCAGCATCTACACCACTACAATAAATCGTATCTACTCCTGCATCAGCAATTGGGTCATCTCTGGAAACCGTTACGCTAACGGTATCAATAGATCGACAACCATTACTTTGATCGATAACTACCAAGTCATACAATCCTGGTTCAGTTACTTCAATGCGAATGGAATCTGAAATTGCATCATTGCCCAAGGTTCTCCATAAATAAGAGAATTCAGGCCCTTGCACAGAATTACTAGCATCCAACGCTACTCTTCCAATGGTACAATTTAATTCCTGGGGTAATCCTGCATCGGCTAAAGGTTTTAAAGTATCTGCTACAATTTCAACAGCAACTAAACTTGAACAATTATTAGCTGGATTGATTGCAATCACAGAATAAACGCCCGGTTCGGTTGCTTCCAATTGAGGAGAATCCGTCACCAATTCAGAAGTCAACCTCCATTCGTAAAGAGCATTTGAAACATCCGACTCAGCCAATATATCTACCCTTGGGTTTGCACAAGAAAATATACTAGGTTCATTGGCTAAAGTAATAACTGGGTTAACCACATCTGAAGGTACATTGATGCTATCTTTTGTAATACAACCAGTTACAATATTTGTGATTTCTAAAGCATAGAAACCAGGTGCTTCCACTATTGGATTGATGGTACTAGCTTGATTTTCATCTTTAAATTGCCCCTCCTCCGTTGTCCAAATAAATTCAAAATCGTCCCCTTGTGTTGATTCTGTAGCGATAATGGTTATTTCATTGACGACACAAGTTAAGATTTCAGGTTCTTGGATAATAATACTAGGTAATACTTGCTCAGCGTCTAACATTACAGCATCACTATTCATACAACCATTTGCTGCCGTTACGCTAATGAGATAGTTACCCGCAGTCGTTGCGTCTATTTGGTTTATTGGCAAAGTATTACCGTCTGGAAATTGCCAAACAAAATTGGTATTAGCCGTTTCCGAAGTAGCCAATAAAGATATAGTCGGAATCCTACAAGTTAAAGTCGAGTCATTAGGAATACTTAAATCAGGAACGACAAAGTCTTCTAAAATGGTAACCATCGTATCTGTAGAACAACCATTATCTGTATTGCTAACCGTCAAACGATAAATTCCAGCTGAGTCAACAGTAGTTGTTAGGACATTAGCCTCTCCTACAAAATGTCCATTATCGGTGGTCCAATTATATTCAAATATGTTTCCTTGAGAAGATTGATTCCCATCCAATACAACGATTCGTTGAGAACAATTTAGTGTTTGCGTACTTCCTGCATTAGCAATAGGGACTATCTGATCCACTCCAATAGCCACTAATTCGGAAGACGCACAACCATTTTCGGTGTTTTTAATAGTAAAAATATAATCCCCTGATTCGTTAATTCTAGGCTGATAAGTATTTGCTCCTGCTATAATATTCCCTTCACCAACAAACCAATCAAAAGCATAAATAGCTCCACTATCCGAATTAGAAGCATCAAGGGTTAAAATAGGGTCAAAACAAGTCAAGAGGTTATCTGCCGCTATATTGATAATTGGGTTCGTAAAACTGGTATCCACCTCTACGGTATCTAGACTTTCACAGCCATTAGTTTCATTTTTTACAGACAACACATAAATTCCCCCAGCATCAACCGCTGGGCTTAGAGAATTGGTGTCTGTATTACTAACAAACTGCCCATCGGGAGTAGTCCAATTATAAACAAATTCGTTTCCTATTGAAGAACCGTTTCCTTCTAATGCCAATATCGGAAAATCACAATTTAAAATTAAAGCCTCTCCTGCCTCAGCTATCGGAAAAACTCTTTCTTCCCGAACTATTACTGAATCTGAAGCTATACAACCATTAGTATTTGATATAACTTCAATAACATAAATCCCTGGGTCAGTTACTCCTATTTCAGCTTCTCTTGAAGGCGTATCTAAATTTTCTCCTGACCATTCATATTGAATTTGTGGCGTTATACTATTAGCTACCAAGTTAGCTAGAGCTTGGTCACAGCTAATAAAATTATCTGCTGCTGATAAATCGGGTTTCACAAAATCTTCGGTCACTAATAGGATGTCCGTAGCCGTACAACCATTCTCTGTATTGGTGATTTTTAATTCATAGGCACCGCCTTGATCAACTGTTATTGCTGCACTTTGTGGTAAATTTAATGTAGTATCCTCCGTATTTTCCCATTGAATACTAAAATTATTCCCTGAAGAAGATCCTAAATTATTCAAAGTTCTAGTAGGCGCAAAACAATCTAAAATACCTTCATTATTTGCTACCGCAAATGGAGCGACCATGTCTGTAGCGACAAAAACGGAATCAGTCGATACGCAACCAGTCACTCGGTCCGTAATTGCTAAAAAGAAATTTCCACCTTGATCAACTGTTGGTTGAAAGAAATTAGTAGAAAAATCAATATTTCCTTCATCTGTCGTCCAAACTGGGTTATATCGACCCCCTCTCGTAGAATTTGTCGCATCTAAAGTAATTATAGGATTCGTACAATTTAAAATAGCCGGATCTGCAATAATGGATTGTAAAGTCTCATCTCCAATAATTGCCGTCCCCTCAAAATTTAAATCAAATCCCACTTCATTATCAGAAAAATTATCTACTAATAAGAAATAGGTTTCTCCAGAAAGAACAGTCAGCGTAGGTATAAAACTAGTTCCTAAAGCGTTCGTTTCTCCAAAATCATTAAAGGGATTACTAGAAATACCTGTTCCATTACTCTCTAAGTCGGTTGCGCAACCTATCTCTTCGCTATCTGGATTAGATGGGCAGTCTCCTCGATATAAGGAGAAACCATAATTAGCCATCCCCTTGGGCTTAATCAAAATATTTAAATCACCCGCTTCTAATACATCAAACCTATACCATTTGGACTGATGTTCTAATCCGTCTGGAGAGCAGGTAGCTATGGCTTCGTTTTCTTCAAAACCTGGACCTCTAGACCGTTCTACAGAAATAGGCGATTTTCCACATAACTGTATAGCTTGCACACAATCCGCAGTAGAGTCTACCGTTATTTTCACCAGCCCATCAAATGTTTCTTCTGGCAATATAACTCCATCAACATCGGTTGCAATAGGTGCGGTAGGAATTGTAATAATGCTACTATCTCCAACTGCGCCAATAGCCTTAAAGCAAACTTGAAAAATAGGCGTACTATCCGCCACCACTAATCCCAAACTATCAGAATCGTGTGTATAAGAAAGTAATAAACTTCCATCCAACCCTAAAAGACCAAAATCGCTTTCTTCTAAAAATTCAATTTCAAAACTATCTACCCTGATATATTCTAATACGGTGGGATCCCAACTAATAGGAAAAACCATCGTTTCTAAAAAAGCAACATTTTCTGCATAAATGGGCAAGCAAAATTCTTCGTCGGGTACAACAGTCTTTTCTCCTGAGTCAATCATAAATACACATGGATCATCTCCCGGATCTAGACAAGGATCACAGACCAAGCCAGTAGGATCACAAAACTCTACATAAAAATCTAATAATTCTCCTTCATCATTTCTGTCTATGGCAAAATCTCCTACTCTTAGCGTCCAAGTTCCATTAACTCTTCCTTCGTCAAAATCTGATAAATCTCCTAGAAAAGGTAGATAAGTTCCATCTAAAGTCCCAATTCCCGTCCATTCTTGGTCATTATTCCATCTATTTTCATAGCCATTATCTGGCATAGCAGGTTCTCCATTTCCAATAAAAGCAATATCAAAAAACCGGTTATCCGTTTGTCCCCTTGAACCAGCAGCAAAACTCACATCTCCCATTAACTGGACAATATCTCCTCCCGGAGAAACCAATTCAACAATCATATCCCCCACATATTCATGCCGAAAAGTTAATCCTACTTTGCTGACACATTGAGTAGGACTAGACAGGTCATTGTCTTTTACATTAAATACATTTAGGGTATATTCTCGAAAACCAACCGCATCTTCAATAAGGCCTGGACAGTTTTCACAAGGACAGGAGTCAGGGTCTTGCGCACTTAGCATAGTACTAAGACAAAGGATAAAAAATAGTGTGCCAGATTTATATAAAAAATTGCTGTAGGGTATCATATACTTATTACGAAAAGTAACAATACGAAAGGAAAGTAGATTCTTTTGCTTAGTTTGTTCATGGGCGATTTTTGTCAAAATAGATGGTGTTTCTTATGTAAAATCGGTTATCAGGTAAATCCCTGTAAAGATAAAATTCCTTAGGTTACTTCGCAAACAAAAAACAAAATTCCGCAGCTTGGTGACATAATTTTTTTGTCGATAATTTACATTAAAACTCCATCTTTCGCTGCTATACTTGGTGGTAAATCTGTTTCCCCCAACATTTCTCTTAAATCAATTTCTATGACTCGACAAAGAGAATGCATCGGAATATCATTGCCTAAGCCTTCAAAGAGGTTTTAAGACCGTTTTCTAAACTTAGAAATAATTCATTTTATTTTCTAAAAACACAAAAGTAATCAACAATTTTCATTTTCATTCATTTGATTCCTTAGTACTATTCTATAGAGGGTCAAGTAAAAAACTGATATAATCCCTTGGGAAAATAAATCCGTTGGGAAATCTTTATACTCAACGAATTTATTTTCCCAATGGATTATTGCACACTCAACTCAAATTAAAATAATTATAAATATCAATTTTTATTCTGATTATCCATAGTATCAAAACTATTCCGCATAAAGCGAAGGATAAGGAGCATAGGATGGATAAACTTGGAAACATCTTAGAGCTTATTCGGAATTATATCCTTTGGGCTAAAAAATTGCCTTTTTAGCTCCTTTGCGCTACGCCCTAAACCTTCTGCTAAATAATTACAATGATATAAAGTATGACTATTACTAAATCAGCAAAATATCCCTTAATTTAGCCTTTTTTCAAAGGATCATTCCCTTACCGACTAAAAAATTAAAGAAAATTAAGTTAATTATTATGAGTAAAAAATCTTTAAAAGAAGAAGCTTTAGCCTACCATCAGCAAGGTAGACCGGGTAAGATTGAAGTAGTGCCAACCAAAGCAACAGCTAATCAACGAGACTTATCTTTAGCTTATTCTCCTGGGGTTGCCGATCCATGTTTGGCAATTCACGAGGATGTGAATGAGGTGTATAAATATACCGCTAAAGGGAATTTAGTAGCCGTTATTAGCAATGGAACGGCAGTATTAGGGTTAGGAGATATTGGTGCAGAAGCTAGTAAACCTGTTATGGAAGGGAAGGGTTTATTATTTAAAATTTATGCGGATATTGATTGTTTTGATTTAGAATTAAACACCAAAGATGTAGATGAGTTTATTAGAACAGTCAAAATTTTAGAACCTACTTTTGGTGGGGTCAATCTAGAAGATATTTCAGCTCCTGCCTGTTTTGAAATCGAAGAACGGCTTAAAAAGGAATTAAATATTCCTGTAATGCATGATGACCAGCATGGAACGGCTATTATTAGTGGTGCTGCGCTCTTAAATGCTTTGGAAATTGTGAAGAAAGATATTTCAGCAGTTAAAATAGTAGTCAATGGTGCTGGCGCTGCTTCTATTTCTTGTACGCGCATTTATTTATCTTTAGGAGCCAAAAAAGAAAATATTTTCATGTACGATAGCAAGGGCTTAATACATGGAGATAGAGATAATTTAAATGGGAAAAAGCCTGAATTTATTAATAATACGGTGTCAAAAGATACTTCCTTAACAGACATTTTAAAAGGAGCAGATGTATTTATTGGTCTATCTAGAGGCAATATCCTAAGTGCGGAGATGATTAAAGGGATGGCTAAGGAACCCATTATTTTTGCTATGGCAAATCCGACCCCCGAAATTGATTATGATTTAGCTAAGTCTACTCGACCAGATTGTATTATGGCAACAGGTAGATCAGATTATCCAAATCAAGTAAACAATGTATTAGGTTTTCCTTTTATTTTTAGAGGGGCATTGGATGTACGTGCTTCAGAAATTAATGAGCAAATGAAAATTGCTGCGGTCTATGCCTTAGCGGAATTGGCAAAAAAACCTGTTCCAGATATTGTAAATATGGCCTACAATAAAACCAATTTAAAATTTGGAAAGGATTACATCATCCCCAAACCAGTTGATCCAAGGTTGATTACTACTGTCGCACCAGCCGTTGCAAAAGCAGCAATGGATACTGGCATTGCCAAATATCCAATTAAAGATTGGGATGCTTACGAATTAGAATTAGCCAAACGATTGGGTAATGATAATACTTTATCAAAAATTATAGAAACAAAGGCAAAACAGGATGTTAAGCGAGTGGTCTTTACTGATGGAGAAGAATTATCCGTCTTAAAAGCAGCCCAAATTGTTTTAGAAGACAAAATTGCAATTCCTATTTTATTAGGTGATAAAGCAAAAACAAAGCAATTAATTAAAGATCATGATCTTGTTTTACCTAATATAAGGATCATTGATCCTAAACAACCTGCTAATACATCAGAAAAAGAAAGACTAGTTCAATACACTAAAAAATTATACGAAAAACGTCGCCGAAAAGGAGTGACGGTTCGAGAAGCGGAATATTTAATCAACTCAACCAGATATTATGCACCAATGATGGTAGAAATGGGTGATGCAGATGCGATGATTGGTGGATTGTCTAAACGCTACCCCGTCATGTTGAAGCCAGCCTTGCAAGTTGTCGGTTGCGAAACTACCGTCAATAAAGTGGCAAGTATGCATATTTTAATGACCAAATCAGGGCCTTTATTCTTAGCAGATACTACGGTTAATCATCATTTAGATGCTGAAAACATAGCACATATTGCTGAACTAGTAGCGGAAAAAGTTCGAGGATTTAATATTGAACCTAAGATTGCTTTTGTGACTTATTCTAATTTTGGTTCTGTACCGAATGGAGAATCTGCTAAATTGATGCGAGCAGCAACTGAAATTTTACAAAACAAATATCCAGATTGGATAGTGGACGGAGAAATGCAAGCACACTTAGCCTTAAATAAAGTAGATTTACAAGCATTATATCCATTCTCTAAATTGGCAGGACATCGGGCTAATGTTTTAATTTTCCCTAATTTATCTTCTGCTAATATTGCTTATAATTTGCTAAAAACAGCGGCAGACATGGATTTAATTGGCCCTGTTTTGTTAGGACTCAATAAACCTGTGCATATTCTGCAAATGGGCGCAAGTGTGCGGCAAATTGTGGATATGGTAGGGATTGCGGCGATTGATGCACAGGGGTGATTTATAGATAAAAAGTGAATTTAAAATAGAAATCAGAAGTGAGGAGTCAGACAGTTTTTTAATACTGAATATTTCTTAGGACACAGAGCACACGGAGAAATCACAGAGGGCACAAAGTTAATCCTCTGTGTCTTCTTTGTGAGCTCTGTGTCCAAAATGATTTTGTTTAGAAACAAGTGACGTATAACTTCTAAATTAAGTATCTTGCACAACGGACAATAGAAAACCACTAATTATTAAAAAATGGAATTAACCCAAGTATTCATTTTACTGGTTATTGGTTGGATAATCATAGGGCTTATTTTATGGTTATTTTTTAGACAAAATTTCTCCAAAGGCTATCTCTCTGAACAAGAATTACGAGAGAAATATATTACCAAAGAAGTATTTGAAGCCTTACAAATACAAAATGACACCTTCCGAGCTGATCTAAATGAAAAAGATCAGGAAATTATTCAATTAAATAAATTGGTGGCAGGTAAAGAACAGCATGTGCTACATTTGGAGGAACGCTTGACGCATCAAAAAGAAGAAACCAGCAATTTACAACAGCAATTTAAATTAGAATTTGAAAACCTTGCCAATCGAATCTTAGAAGAAAAAAGTCAAAAATTTACGACCCAGAATCAAGTGCAAATGAATCAGATTTTATCTCCTCTAAAGGAAAAAATCAATGATTTTGAACAAAGTATCCATCAAAAATACCTCGATGAAACCAAAGAACGCTATTCTTTAAAAAAGGAAATTGAACAACTGAAAGATCTAAATCTTCAATTAAGTGAAGATGCCGCTAATTTAGTAAGTGCTTTAAAAGGGGATTCTAAAATCCAAGGGGATTGGGGCGAATTTCAATTACAAACTCTATTGGAAAAAGCGGGCTTGGAAAAAGGTATTCATTTTTCTACCCAAGCGACCTATACGGATGAAGCTGGTAATAAAAAACGACCAGATTTTATTATAAATATGCCTGACGGCAAACATCTAGTTATTGATTCTAAAGTCTCCTTAAAAGCTTATGAACAATATTTTAATACCGCAGAAAAAGGGCAAGAAAAGACTTTTTTAAATTTACATATCGAAAGTATCCGCAATCACATCAAAGATTTAGGAAGCAAAAATTATACGCAATTATACCAAATCAATACCCCTGATTATTTATTGATGTTTATTCCAATTGAAGCCGCTTTTTCGGTCGCCGTTCAAAAGAATAGCAACTTGTTTATGGAGGCATTAGAACGAAATATTGTTTTAGTAACGACCTCTACCCTACTCGCCACCATGCGAACCGTTGCCTTTATTTGGAAACAAGAAAAACAAAAGAAAAATGTGTTAGAAATAGCTCGACAAAGTGGTTTGCTCTATGACAAATTTGTCAACTTTGTGGACGATTTAAAAAATATTGGCAATCGCATTCAACAAACTCAAGCTGCCTATGGAGATGCGATGAATAAACTGGTAGATTCCAAAAAATTTGGCGATACTTTAATTGGTCGAGCTGAAAAAATTAAAGATCTGGGGGCCAAAACCTCGAAGCAATTGCCGAATGAGTTATTGGAATAATAGTCTTCCAAACAAAAGATACCCAACTGATAACAAAATTAAGCGACACTTATAGAAAGCGGGTTATGGGTTGATGAGTTTATAAGATAAATGAGGTAAACAAAGCGTTTTAGACCAAATGCTAATCTCATTAACTTAGTATCCTCAAAAAGTGTCGAATATTTCTGCTCAAATATTTAGCTTATAAAATCAACTATTTTTAACAATTTTACTCTGCTGTTCCCCACAATTGATCTGCCCATCAGTGGATTTCAAACTACATCGAACAATATCCCCATTTTTTAAAAAACGACCACTTTTCAATTGCCCTTTCACCATCATCGTTGCCAATTTTTTCTCAGAAAATAATAGACGCCCTATATTTTGTTTCATTTTGCTAGGCGCTTGGATGGCGACCCCTCCTGGCGTTCCTGTTAAAACAACATCCCCCACCGCTAAATCAATACTTTCAGAAGCCAACGTTAAGGCTTTTTCAGGTTTGGTAATCATATCTTTGGTATGGGCATCTTGTCGTAAGTCATCGTTCACCCATAGTTTTATTTCCATTTCATGCATTCTAGCCGCTTCTCCTTCTTCAAAAATATAAATATAGGGGCCGAGTGGACACATACAACGCCAGCTTTTACCCATATACCATTGACTAAAAGGGGTAAAAAACATTAAATCTCTAGGCGACATATCGTTGGCTAAAATCATTCCTGCTACATAGTCTCCAATGTTTTCAGTTGTCACTTTTGTCGGTTCCGTAATCGCTTTTTTCATCACCAAACCCATTTCTACCTCATAATCTAGTAAATGACACCCTTTTGGCCATTGAATATCATCGTTTGCCCCAATGATAGCACTTTCATCTTTTCGGAAAAATAGCGGCGCTGTTTTGGTTCTATGCGCTTGGGCTTCATCTCGATGTTCGTAATAATTTAAGCCCAAACACAGGAGTCGAGTCGGCCGAGTTACAGGACTAATAATTTGAACCGAACTTACATCAAAAGTACCACTATCCGCATCTTTTGCTTTAGCCAATGCTTCTCCTAAATAATTCGTCAATATTTCGCTTAACTGTCCAACGCCTATTCCAAAAGGGGTAATTTTGTCTCCTTTTAATACGCCCCAATGCGTGGTTTCATTATGTTTAAATCTTAGAATATTAAAGCCCATTTTTTAATTTTATACTTCTTTTGAGAATTTGTAAAATCTATCTGAGAATAAATCCATAGCTTATATTTTTTAGCTACGGATTAAGTTAGCAACGCCTGCCTGCCGCAGGCAGGGATTTTTATCACTTTTTAACCTGACACTCTATTCAATTTCAACGAATTCATCATTCATCATTTATAGTTCATCGTTAAATATTATCCTTTAAATATTCGTCATTCTCCGTCGAGCGAACGCCCGTCCCATATCGTCCTTCATAATTATCCACCGTATCCATATCTCCACAAAATTCTATATGGTGATAATCTGGGGAATAATAATAAACGGCTACATTGCCACCCGATTCGCCATCACCATGTGGTTTGGAATTATTATGCTTGGCAGGCCCGTAATAAGGAAGCACACGCTTTTCAAATGAAAAAAATGTATGGGACAGATGCTTTTGATAAAAAGGAAATTGAAAAACATGCGGATATAGTGATTGATATATTATTTGCAAAATTTCAATAAAATAATTCGGTTCTTTGACGATTTATGCAAAAAGTAGCTCAGACCCAATGTCTTCTAAAAATGTAAACAATCAAGCCATCTATTAAAATGAACTACGATATTTCCATAGTAGGTTGTGGTCCAGTTGGAGCTACCTTAGCCAATCTCTTAGCAGATTTTGGTTATGCTGTCGCTATTTTTGAAAAAGAAATGGAAGTCTATCGTGCGCCCAGAGCGGTGCATATTGACGATGAAGTGATTCGGATTTTTCAAGCAGTTGGTATTTTAGAAGAAATTAAAGATAGTATTGTTCCTTTTGAAAAAAATGCAATTTGTATCTGCGAAAGGGAAAGTTTTAGTAGAAGCAGGTTCACCTTCCGATTATCAACCTTATGGACATGCCCCTGCCAATTGGTTTTTGCAACCTATTTTAGAAGAGAAATTAAGAACGCAATTTCAAAAAAATAAAAACATTCAATCTTGGAATACCTATCTTTCGGATGCCTCCCCAATGTCAATCATTTTCAAAACGACCAAAATGTCTTTTTTTGGGTCCCTACTTACCAATACTTCATAGAATTTCCTATGCGGATTCAAAATGCCAATGCCTTGGCTTATGCAGGACAAGCGACCGTTAATGGCAAAAATTGTGAAGGGGTTTTAGCCTCTTGGAATACGACCGCTCCCCAAAGAGACATTGACCAATATTTAATTTGGCTGGATAGTGACCCCAAGCAAAAATTATTTGAATGTATTGGAAAAACATTTGAGTGTACCATCAATATTGCCAATGCTTGGACTCCCCGATTAAGTGTAGTTAATGAATTTGGTCGAGATCGAGTGTGGTTAGCAGGAGACGCAGTTCGATTGGTCACGCCAGCGGGAGGTTACGGAATGAATACTGGGGTAGGTGATGCACTAGCCTTAGGATGGGTATTAGCGGCTGTTATCAAAGGATGGGGTACTCCTAAACTTTTCCAAACCTATGAGGCAGAACGGCGACCCGTTGCCCTCAGAAATCGAGCTGCTTCTGGGGATTATGTCTTAATCCGATTAAAAATTGCCGCCGCCATGAGAGATGCCATATACGACGACAGCAAAAAAGGAGAAAAAGTTCGTAAAAAAATAGGAGATAGGATTTCAATGGTTCGTGAAAGAATTAAGCCCTGATTTTACCGAAATTCAGGACGTTTT
>CAZXYA010000061.1:0-25477 GCA_964644655.1 uncultured Saprospiraceae bacterium
CTTCACCTCCTAAAACCATCCCCAGATTTCGCACCGAAGGTGCGAAATCTGGCAAATTTTTTTTATATCACCACCCCGTTGGGTATCATGAGCCAAAATCTTTTATACAATCCATTATTTGTACAAATAGAGCATGGGAAAATGTTAAAGCTTGGAGTAAATACTACATTTGTAGTTTTTAATTACTACATTTGTAGTATTGTAATAAATCATTTGATTATTATTTCTTAATTAAAAAAAATACTTGATATGAATATCACTATAAAATCATTTGCTTTTTTAGGCATACTTAGTTTATTAACCATTGGCTGTCAAAGTGTGGATACCGCAATGATGACACAATTACCAGCGGAAAGCGCATTAAGTACCATAGAAAAATTGCAATTAGAAAAGCTTGAACAGTTAATTCAAGAACGGGTTACTGAAAATAATATCCCTGCTTTAGCGGTTGGTCTAATTAAAGATAACAAAATTTTTGCTTATCAACATATAGGAACGATTGAAAGAGGAGGCGAGCAAAAAGTAGATGAAAATACGGTTTTTCAATTAGCCTCTTTGACAAAAATGTTTACAGGAATTATTGCCAAAGAATTAATGATGGAGGGGAAATTAGATGTAAATGCTTCGATCACCACCTATTTACCAACAAATTTAAGTAAAACCACTTTGGATAAGCTACAACCAATTACGATTCGGGATTTATTGCAACATAAATCGGGTTTTCCAAGAGATGCTGCATCTGCTAGTCGGCCTTGGCAATTTTTGGATGGCCCAATGGTTGGCGGTTATTCAGAGGAAGCATTATTCCAGGATTTAGAAATGATGACTTTATTACATGCACCAGGTAGCAAAATAGAATATTCTAACCTCAAGTGGAGGTCAATGGTTTAATCATTTAGAGTGGGCAATTCAAGATGTGCTATTAGACATTCAACCTCGACAAACAATAGAAGTAGCTGCCGCTAATTTGATTCCTTTTACAGGGACTTATCAATTTGCAGATGGACAGGAATTAACGATTACCCAATCCGAAAATCATATTATCACTCAGTCCAAAGAGGGCGAGCCTTATGCTGCTTTTCCTTATGAATCGAATAAATTTTATTATCAGGATTACCCAGCAGAATTGATTTTTGAAAATGGGCAGTTGCAGTATATTGACCCGATGGGGAATAGTACTTTTCCAAAGAAAAGCTTAGATGGATTGAGGGTCAATTAAGTACAAATTTTATTTAACCTTTAGTTTTTAATTGCTGTTAAAAGTTCAAGTAAAGGTAGAGGCAAGAAAGTAATCATTTATTATTTAATAAAATAATATCTATTTATTTTTACCAAAAAATTAGGATACTATTTTATTTTCTCCCTATATTTACGGCGCTACTTACTACAAGAATAAATAGTCCATTTTCTAAAACAACTATTTATCCACCAACTTACAAAATACACTTTCCACTTTACAATCTAATTTTTAAATAGAAACACATATTACTACTCTTTAATTGCTAATAACTATTTGGCTATTAAAAATAGTCGCTATAATTTATTAGCTGCGATGCAATATTTTAAGAGCATGTTTAAAAATTATTTTGAGTTGATACTCAATAGTTTGTGGTTCAGGCAATCAAGTAATTTAGTGAGTTAAAAAAATTCATTTTTTTTGAATTCAGAATGATAAAATATTAGTTATCAGTCAATAGAAATTTAATCATGCTCTATTTTTAAACGACTATGCATTTTAGAAGACAGCACTCAGACCATCTATTTCATGGACTGTCAGAAGTCGGATGAGCTGGGATTAAATGACAGTTAATTATCCCAGCAAGTGATATTATTAAGAACGTATTAATAACCATTATAGAGCAGTTGGTAGTCATTTATTGGCTACCAATCTGTTCGTTTTTTCTCGCCGCTTCCTGTATTAAGCAGCTATCTCCCCACTCAATAAGGCATCCATATCTAATTCAAAATCATCTGCCATTCGTTTCATCGCCTCAATACGTTGAATATGTTGCCCTAGCTCAATCATACTTTCAGAAAAATCTAGTTGATAATCTTCATGGATTTTTCGCAATAAGCCCAATAATTTAATAGCTCGATTTACCACATATTTATTCAACGTACGAGAGCGATTAGGGCGAACTTGGCGAATCTTTTCACCAAATAATTCTAGTGCTTTATTAAGCATCAAAAAATTTAAAGCAACCTCTCCATATTTGTCTTTAGTTGTTTTAATGTGCTGTGTAATTTTGCCACTAATCGTCCGTAAATCTAATAGTAAGTAGCCTGGTGAGTAATAATATTTCTGATAATCTACTAAATATTGTTCTATTTCTTTTGCTAAAACTGCTCGTCTATCTTCCGCAGAAACGCCTGCTTCTAATAATTTAAAAACTAGTTGTTCGGCTAAAATGGGTTCTTTGGCTATTAAGCGAAATAATAACTTGTCTTTCTCTTTATGAGATAAGCCTGATATAGCTTTTTTTAGGTCATCTGTTAGTTTTACTCTAGCCATTATATTTCTGTAATTTATTCGATGTAGAAATGTGATAAGTAACTGATGTTACGCAGAAAATCCGAAGGATTTAAACTTGAATAGCCGTAGATGAGAATCTACGGAGAATAATATTAACATAGCCTCACAACTACGACAGTAGTTGAACTACTTCATAGTTCTTGAGCTATCCAAAACTTTTCAGACCCAGCATTTCCTGCCTACCGACAGGCAGGCATATTGGGCTATTCATAGTTTGACTACTTCATAGTCCTTTTTGCGTAACATCAGTAAGTAATACGGAAAGTACATAAAAAAAGCCCTGAAACAAAATACATTTCAGGGCTTTTTTTATGTTGGCGGTATAATATATTGTAAGTCTATTTACTCTTAGAACCACCTCCACTTATGACATTTGGAGATGCAGCAGGAACTGCTTCTGGTTCAGCAGCTTTTTTATCTACCTTTCCTTTGATTCTTAAAATACGCTTTTCAACGTCTTCATTAGTTGTCAAAGTGACTGTTTTAGTAAAAGGACCTACTCGCTTAGTGTCATAACGAACCTTAATTTGCGCAGACTCGCCTGGCAAGATTGGCTCTTTTGGATAAGTTGGTACCGTACACCCACAACTACCTTTTGCGTGCTTGATTACTAATGGCGCATCACCTGTATTCGTAAACTCAAAGAAACGGAAAGGATCAGAATCTTGAATGATATTTCCATAATCTACCTCAGTCGTTTGCAATTCCATAATTGGGCCAGTAGATTGTGTTTTTTCTTGAGCTTCTTGTGCAAAAGAATAAGTGAATCCTAAAGTAAGGCATAATGCCAGTGCAAATAATTTCTTCATTTTTTGATAAATTTTGATTTTTCAAGAGCTAATTCCAATGCTCTTTGTTCTTGGAAAAATTTGACTTGATTTATTTTTAGAACAATATTAATTAATAACGTTCATCTAATCAACTTAATTACATTTACAAATTTAAGTTTATTTAAAATCAGATGAAAGTATTCTGCTCCCTAATCCTTGTTAACCTAACGTTAATGTGATATTTGATTAATGTTTATCAGTTTTGACGATTCTTATTTCTCCTCCTCTATCAATGCTTTTAGGCATAAAAAAACCTATTTGCAGACAGCATATTAAATAATCATTAAAAAAAAGTAACTTTTTCTTTATTTAAAGTGCTTTTTTCTGCCTGAAAATTATGCCTATTAAAAATTTACTAGCATTATGCCTAGCAAAATCTTTATCTGCCACCTTCTTCTTTTTCAAAATAAACCCTCCTTTTAGACGAAATAAAAATAAAATGGTAACAATAATTAATTAAATTAATAAGGTTTGGATATTGTAGATTAGCAATCATCAGTCCAAAAAATAGGATTTTTAGCATTTTTTTTTTATATTTTTGCAATCCCATTCAGCAAACAAAAGCATAAAAACTATTCACTAGCAAAAACACACCATCGTAGAATTATCAAAATAGAGCAACTTAAACTGTAAAGTTTTAATACTCAATTTTGCTTTTTTTCTTGTTAAAAAAGCTTTAAATAAGAAGTATTTGTGGTTTAATGACTCAAAAAATATTGATATGTAAAAGAAATGAAAGGTAACCACATTATACCACCAAAAAGGCCTCACATATATGCTAGAGATTGATTTATTGGAAAGCGTTATTCCCACTACAAAAAGTAAGTCTGCTTATGAAAAAGGCGTTATAGCTGATTTTAAATTGGCGACTTTATGCCGAGCGATCAGTTTTTTAGCTCGAAAAGAAGTGTTAAATGGACGAGCGAAATTTGCGGTGACTGCTGATGGTAAAGAAATTCCTCAAATTGCAATGGCTAAGGTTTTCCAAAAAGGAGACTTTTGGTCGGGTTATTATCGGGAACAAACCTTTATGTTCCACAAAGGCATGGCTACGCCAGAACAATTTTTTGCTGCCTTATATGCTGATGCTGTCAATGATCCTTTTTCTGGCGGGCGGCAAATGAATAATCACTTCTCCTCTCCCTTAATTGATAAACAAGGTAATTGGACCAATCATAAAGATTCCTATAATGCAGCGGCTGGTGTTTCTTGTACCGCTGGGCATGTTTCTAGAGCTTTAGGTTTAGCTTTTGCTTCTAAAAAATATAGAGAAAGTAAAACCCTCAATAATTCCACCAATTTTTCTACTAATGGTAATGAAGTTTGTTTTTGCAGTATTGGAGATGCCAGTACTTCAGAAGGCGTTTTCTTCGAGACCATCAATGCGGCGGGGGTCTTACGAGTCCCTTTAGCCATTTTTGTTTGGGATGATGGCTATGGTATTTCCGTGCCATCCAAATATCAAACCACTAAACAAAGTATTTCAGAAGCCTTAGAAGGATTTAGAGTAAATGAAAAAGGAGAAGGTTTTGATATTTATACCTTAAAAGCATGGGATTATAAAGGACTTTGTGAAGCATTTGAAAGAGGTATTCAAAAAACGAGAGAAACGCACATTCCTGTTATCTTCCATGTACAAGAATGTACCCAACCACAAGGTCATTCAACCTCTGGTTCGCATGAACGCTATAAATCTAAAGAGCGCTTGCAATGGGAAAAAGAAATGGATTGTAATAAGAAGATGGCAGAATGGATAATCAAAGAGGGCATTCTGACAAAAAAGGAAATTGACAGAATTGAAGAATGGGCAAAAGAAAAAGCCAAAGGTCATAGAGATAATGCTTGGGAAGCCTATAGCAAAGTCAATCGACAACATTTAACAGCAGTCCTCAATATTTATTCTAAAATATTAGCAGAGACTAAACAAAGAGAAGCGACTAGTACTATTTTCAAAACGCTTAAAAATAACAAAACGCCACTATTATTTGATATTGTCAAAAGCGCTCGACAAATGAAGTTCGAGACGATGGGCGAAAATTTACAAGGGGTATTAGAATTAGAGAATTGGTTGAAAAAAGTAGAGGGCATTTGGCACGAACGCTATCATAGACATTTGTATAGTGAATCTCCAAAGTCTGCTTTAAAAGTACCAGTCATTCCAGCTACTTATGGAGAGAAACCCAAAAGAATCAATGCCTATCAATTAATCAATCAGTTTTTTGATAAAGCATTAGCAAAACACGATAATCTATATGCCTTTGGCGAAGATGTTGGCAAAATTGGCGATGTCAATCAAGGCTTTATGGGCATGCAAGAAAAATATGGCGAAGAAAGAGTCTTTGATGTAGGCATTCGGGAATTAACCATTATGGGACAAGCAATGGGCTTAGCTATGCGAGGCATGCGACCAATTGCCGAAATCCAATATTTAGATTATTTAATATATGGTTTACAAACTTTGTCTGACGATGTAGCCACTTTGCGCTATCGTTCCGATAACAATCAGCAAGCACCTTTAATTATTCGCACAAGAGGACATCGCTTAGAAGGAATTTGGCATAGTGGCTCTCCAATGGGCATGATGCTGCATTCGCTTCGAGGCATCTATTTATTGGTACCTAGAAATATGACGCAAGCAGCAGGATTGTATAATACCATGTTAGCTTCTGATGATCCTGCCATTTTAGTAGAATGTCTAAATGGTTATCGACTAAAGGAACGAGTGCCAAGCAACCTTGGAGAATATACCGTACCTTTAGGTGTGCCCGAGGTCTTGCAATCTGGGACCGATATTACACTAGTTACTTATGGTTCTTGCGTTAGAATCGCACAAGCTGCTATCTTAGAATTAGCTAGAAAAGGCATATCCGTTGAATTGATTGATATACAAACTTTATTGCCTTTCGATTTGGAGCAAGGTATTGTGGAGTCTCTGAAAAAGACCAATTGTGTACTATTCTTAGACGAAGATGTTCCCGGTGGCGCTTCGGCTTATATGATGCAGGAGGTGTTAGAAAAGCAAAACGGCTATCGCTATTTGGACGCTAAACCAAGAACTTTATCTGCCAAAGCTCACCGACCTCCTTATGGAGATGATGGCAATTATTTTTCTAAGCCTAGTGCAGAAGATGTGATTGAAATGGTTTTTGAAATGGTTCGGGAGCGAGAGCCTAAGCGGTTTTGATAGGCGAATCATAATTTAGCGTATTCTTTAGCAAAGGACGTAGTAGTCAATTAGACCTTTAAATGTTAACTTCAATTTCAACCTCAAGCTCAACTTCAAATTTAGTGAATTCTCAAAATAGAATTTGAAATTTCGGCACTACTTAGAGCGTAAGAAGGTTAGGAGGTTATTAGCCAACCAGATAAAAAATCGCTCCCTTAAAAATCCCTTTGCGAGGCGCCGAAGGCGCCGAGTAAAATTCAAACAAATTTAATTAACAATGTATTATCTCCTACCAAACTAAGTAATTACAGAATTTCATTGTAATAATTCCCTTTTGAAGTTGAATTTGAGGTTGTCATTGATATTGAATTTGTATCTTACCAACTCAAGGGAATAGAAAAAATATAACCTACCCATTCTATGGTTTTATTTTGCCTCTCTTCTGCGTTACAAAAATACTCATTATGCTATGGCATAATTCCGTTTTTTGCGCCTTGAATAGAAACAAATTAAAACCACATTTTTGGGTACTTTATTTATTTCCTATTCCTTAAAATAATTATTTAAGATAACCAGATATGATTTTAAGATTAAGTGCTGTACTATTTTGCCTATTTCTAAGCAACTTACCCAATAGCTTTTGCCAATCTATTATCATCAATGAAGTAGCGCCTACCAATACTACCTTTTTAGATGAAGATGGAGAAACAAAAGATTGGATAGAATTATATAATTCGTCCAACCAAATTGTTAATTTAGAAAATTGGTCTATTACAGACGATAAAACGGACCCTCAAAAATGGTTATTTCCAAATATAGAAATCGCTCCTCAAGATTTTTTTACTTTTTTTGCCTCTGACAAAGACCGAAATACCTTATTGACTTATCGAACGCTATTACAACAAGGAGATGCTTGTAAATACATTGTCCCCAATGCCGCCACTAGTCGCAATTGGCGAGCAACAAATTTTGATGATAGTCATTGGCAAAGTGGACAAACGGGAGTAGGGTATGGTGATGGCGATGATAATACCATTGTCGCTAATCGCAGTCGTTCCGTATTTGTTAGACAAACTTTTGAAGTAACAGATTTAGCTCAAATTGAAGAAATCATTTTTCATGTAGATTATGATGATGGTTTTGTCGCTTATCTTAATGGGGTAGAAATTGCTAGAGCAAATATGGATGCTGGTGTTTTTCCTAATTATCTTGCGGGCGTCATCACAGACCGAGAAGCGGAGTTATATCAAGGGATTCCACCTACTAAATTTACGCTTAAAAATGTGGAAGAATTATTAGTTGCAGGCGAAAATGTTTTAGCCGTTCAGGTGCATAATGTTAGTACGACTTCTTCTGATTTATCCATCATTCCATTTCTTTCGCTCGGTACAAAAATACCCCTGACAACCGGGGCAGAAGTACCTTCTATTTTAAATTTAGTTGCTTCTTTTTTGCATACCAATTTTAAAGTAGGTAGCGAAGAAACTTTATATTTATTTAATGCTGCTAATGAATTAGCAGATAGTCTATATATCCCAAGATTGACGAATAATATTACTGTTGGTCGTTTTCCTGATGGAGCCAATAACAATCGTTTTTTTGAGGCATCGACCCCTGATGCGCCTAATTCAGCCACTCATTTTGAACAATTTTTAACAGAAGCAGTCACTTTTTCTAAAAGTAGTGGAATGTTTGATAGTGGTTTTGTATTGACTTTATCGGGGGCTAGGGAAGGGGCAGTCATTCGATTTACAACAGATGGATCCCTACCAACTTCTACTTCTACTATTTATCGAAATCCGATAGACATTCGATTAAGTGGTACGGTGCGTGCAGCTATTTTTCAAGCAGGTTATTTGCCAAGTGAAATTACGACCCATACCTATTTAATCGAAGTGAATCACGATTTACCTGTTCTATCTATAGCCTTTAATCGGGATGATTTCTTTAGTGAAACAACTGGTATGTATTCCTTTGGAAATGATTATGAGAGAGAGCTACCTTTCTTTGGTGCAAATTTTTGGAAAGATTTAGAAAAGCCAGTTCATCTGACATTTTTTGAGGAAGGGGAAGTCGGGTTTTCCACAGGGGCAGGTGCTAAGATTTTTGGTGGTTGGAGTCGAGCCAATCCCCAGCGGTCTTTATCGCTTTTCTTCCGAAATGAGTATGGCGATAAGTCTTTAAAATATCCCCTTTTTCAACAAAGAGCCTATTCAGAATATGAAGCTTTTATCCTTAGAAATTCGGGGAATGATTGGCAGCGAACCATGCTGCGAGATTTAACCTTGACGGGCTTGATGGAGGATTCTAATTTAGATATTCAAGCAGGGCGACCAGTAGTTGCTTATTTAAATGGAGACTATTGGGGGATTTATAATGCTAGAGAAAAGATTAATGAACATTATCTGTCTGCGCTCCATAATGTTCCAACTAAAGATATTACCATTTTAGAAAGAAATGCCGAAATTATTTTTGGGGAAAATACGGAATATCTAGCATTGGTCAATTTTATTGATACGGAGTCTATGGCAAGCAGCAATAATTACGAAAGAGTTGCCGAAGAAATAGATTTAGCCAATTTCATTCAGTATCAAGTAGCTCAAATTTATTTTGACAATACAGATTGGCCAGGAAATAATATTAAATTCTGGAAACATAAAAACGGAAAATGGCGCTGGATTTTATTTGATACAGACTTTGGTTTTGGTATTTGGAACAGCCAACAATACACCAATAATACCTTGGCATTTGCTTTAGAACGTTTTGGTCCAGGCTGGCCCAATCCGCCTTGGTCCACCTTAGTTTTTAGAAAATTAATAAACAATGAAACTTTCAAAAAACGTTTTATCAATACCTTTGCCGATGAATTAAATACACGTTTTTTAACTACTAATGTTCAAGCCAAAATAATCAGTAATGAAGCGATTGTTCGCAATGAAATGCCAGCGCATATTACAAAATGGGGGGAAACCAGCATGTCTGCTTGGCAAAGTAAGGTCAATGATATGAAGACCTTTGCCGCACAACGAGTTCCTTTTATGCGTACTTTTATTAGAAACGAATTTAATTTACCTGTTCAGAAACAAGTAAGCTTAACAATCGACCAACCTAATGCAGGAAGTATCCAGTTAAATACCATCCGAATTACAGACCGTCAATGGGCAGGTTTTTATTTCCCTTCTGTACCGATTACCCTAACCGCTATTGCCAAACCCGGTTATACCTTCTCCCATTGGTCAGGCGCAGAAAATTCGACTGAAGAGACGATCATCGTAGATCCTATTAGTGCCATTCAATTAACGGCTAATTTTACGGAAAATGATAGCGGTAATTTAGTGAGTGATGTGTTAATCAACGAGATCAATTATCATTCTAGCGATGAAGTTGATGTTGGCGATTGGGTAGAATTTTATAATAATGGCAGCGAACAAGATTTAACAGATTGGACATTTAAAGATGATGACGATACGCATATTTTTACCTTTCCTGTAGGTACTATTTTAGCCGAAGATAGCTATTTAGTCCTTACTAGAGATGCTGAAAGATTTACCGCTAGATTCCCAAATGCCTCCAATTTTATGGGCAATTTTGATTTTGGGCTAAGTAGTAATGGCGAATTCCTTCGCCTCTTTGATAGCAACGGTACTTTAGTAGACTCGGTCTTTTATTTACCAGAAAACCCTTGGCCTGAAGCAGCTGATGGAACTGGTCCAAGCTTGGAATTGATTACCCCTGATAGTGATAATACACTACCCGAAAGTTGGACTACTTTTACATCTAATGGCACACCAGGTAGAGCGAATGGCGTTTATACCTCTACAAGTAACCTTGAGGCATTAGCTAGTTATATAAAGGTTAGCCCCAATCCTTTTGAAAATCAAATTAGACTCGAAGTGGACTTACCAAAAAGTAGTGATTTGCAAATTGATTTATTAAATATTAATGGGCAGTTAATCCGACAGTTAACTCAACAACAGGGTGTTCAACGACAACAGTTTGAGTTTAATCTGCCTACTTTAAGCGTTGGTACTTATTTGGTTCGGGCTATTATTGACGGGGATCAGGTAGTGAAGCAGGTGGTGAAAAAATAATAAATCCTATTTTTGCAAAAACTTATTCTCTCTCAAGTAAACACTATTAAATGCCAATTATTAGAATTCGTATCATTATTTTATTCCTATTGTATTTTTTGCCTATCCTTTCTATGGCACAGGAAGAAAGCCTAGCCGACATCCTAAATACCTCCAATAGTTTTGACGCCATTGTCAAAAACGGTGAACGATATTTTGAAGAAAAACACCCAAGTCTTACGACTAATGAGTTGACGGAAGGAGAGCATAGAGATGGCGAATTTGTGAAATTTATGCGTTGGAGAAGTTTTTGGAAAGAATCCTTAAATCCTGATGGTACTTTGGGAGATATTGCCGCCTATCGCATCAATCAACAACAAAGTAGAAGTCGGTTTGCAGCAACTAATTTGTATGAAAATGTAACCTGGACTAATTTATCACATGAAGATTATATTACCTCTCAAATTGGTTTAGGAAGAACGACTTCTATGGGGTTTCATCCAACGAACCCAGCCATTTTTTATGTAGGTGCAGCTATTGGAGGGATTTGGAAAACAACCGATGGTGGACAAAATTATACGCCTTTAGGTGATGATTTACCCTTTATGGCAGTCAGTAGTATTATTGTCAATAGAGACAATCCTGATATTATTTACATTGCTATAAGTGATCACGTTGGGTATGGTCCGCCTAGTATTGGGGTGTATAAATCAACCGATGCGGGTTTGACTTGGCAGCCAACTGCTTTGAGTTTTTCATTATCAGAAAATACCCGAATTTATTGGATGGAAGTTGACCCGAACGATGTGGATAAAATATTTGTAGGTACAGAAGATGGCTTGTATAGGACAACCGATGGATTTCAAACCGTCAATCTTATTAATTCGGCTCGAACTTTTGATGTTAAAATTAATTTAGGAAATACTAATATTGTCTATCAAGGTAGAAATGATGGTTCGTTTCATCGGAGTACGGATGGTGGCGCTACTTTTTCCCAAATTCAAGATTTTGGGAGTGGTAATGTATATATGGCATTAACGCCTTTAAATACGAGTAAAGTCTATGTAAGGAATGGTTCAGATTTATATAAGTCAACGGATAATGGTGCTACTTTTTCACCGACGAGTAATACTTTCCCAGAAAACAATAGCGTTTTTCTATTTGCTCCAAATAATGAACAAACGCTCTTAAGTGGCAATTTTGAAACTCATCGATCTAATGATGACGGGGCTACTTTTGAGCAAACTAGTGAATGGCTAGGCAGAGAAGGACTGCCTTTGATTCATGTCGATCAACGAAATGTGTTTTACAATCCATTGGAAAGTGATTATGTGTATTACTGTAATGATGGTGGAGTGTACCGTTATATATTGAGTACCAATAGTTTTGAAAATTTAAGTGATGGTTTGATGATTACCCAATTCTATGATATTGCGGTGTCCCAAACCGATGAAAATATTATTGGCGGAGGCTCTCAAGACAATGGTAATATTTATAGAAAAGCAGATGGTACTTGGGATGATTATGCAGGTACAGGCGATGGTATGAACCAAGCAATAGACCCTACAGATGCCAATACTCGTTACTGGTCGTTCCAAAATGGGGGCTTGCGTCGTTGGGTAAATGGGTCAAATAGCAATATAGTGCCACCTGATCAAACGGGAGCTGCATGGGAAACCCCTTATAAATTAGACCCAAATAATGCCAGTCGAATTATTGCAGGCTATGATGCGGTTTATGAATCCCTAGATAAAGGAAATAATTGGACGGATTTAAGTGGTAAAATATTTGACGGTGCGCTAAATGAATTAGCCATTGCCAAGTCTAATTCCAATAGAATATATGTGACAAGAGGGAGCAATTTATATGTTAAAAATATAGCCAATAATACTTGGACTACTAAATCTATGCCTGCTTCGGTTTCTGATATTGAAGTAGATCCATTGGATATGGATGTAGTTTACATTACTATTCCTGGTTATACGAGCAATAGTAAAGTGTATAAATCGACGGATGCTGGATCAACTTGGACCAATATTAGTGGTAGTTTGCCCAATGTTTCTACAGGTGCTTTAGAACTCTATGAAACCATTCCCAATGCCGTATTTGTAGGCACAGATGTCGGCGTCTATTATTTGGATGATAATTTACCAGATTGGCAGGAATATGGTGCTTTGCCACATACTAGAGTCGAGGATATTGAAATTCAATATGCTGAAAAATTAATCCGAGTAGGCACGCATGGTAGAGGTATTTTAGAAGCTCCCATTATTATTACTACTTGTTTGGCGGGCGATCCAGATAGTGACGAAGACGGTATTTGTGATGCCAATGATGCTTGCCCTGATTTAAAGAATAACCTAATTGGAACTGCCTGTGATGATGGTGATGCCTTTACTTCTGGAGAAAAGTATACTGCGGATTGTGCCTGTGCAGGCGGTAGTTCAAATATTAGCTATTGTGCAGCAGCTGGTTCAGGTGGAACAGGTAGTGATTGGATAAATGCCGTTCGTTTAAATACATTAGATATTACCTCTGGTAAATCTCAATATAGTGATTTTAGAACCGAATCAACAACGCTCACCGCAGGAACTTCTTACAATTTAGCCGTTGCTATGAATCATTCCTTTTCACTTGATAAAGTACATGCTTGGATAGATTACAATCAGAATGGAGATTTTGAAACGACGGAATATATTACCATGTCTGATTTGGTCAATAATAATAGCTCCGGCACCCTAAGTATCCCCGCAGATATGACTTCCTTAACGACAACTATGAGAGTAAGGTCGATTTATAATGGACCTACTTCACCTACTGCTTGTGGTAATTATTTCGGCGAGGTAGAAGATTATACCGTCTTTATCAAATGTTTGGATGCAGATAGGGATGAGGTCTGTAATACCAATGATGTTTGCGATGGTTTTAGTGATTTGCCTTTGGTTTTAAATACCAACCCTACAACGGATGTGGAGTTTAAGGCGGTTAACACGATAGAATCAATAGCTACAATTAATAGTGATAGAAATATTGTTTATAAAGCAGGAACCTCTATTATCTTAAAAGCAGGTTTTGAAACTAAAAATGGTGCTACGCTCCACGCTTTGATTGAAACTTGTACAAATACTCCTTTTGTAGAAAACGCAATAGCAACTAATCGAATTGCGTCGAATACACCTACATCAACCGAAATTTCAACAATCCCTACTGTACATATTTTTCCCAATCCTTTTGCAAATAGTACCAATATCCAATACGTGCTTCCAAAAGAGACATCTTTGCAAATAAAAGTAATGGATTTGACAGGGCGAACCCTGGATATATTATTAGACAGTCCTTCTCAAAACCAAGGTAATTATGAATTGGCTTGGCAAGCACCAGCGGGGTTTTCTGGAATGTTATTCCTTTCTTTTCAGACGGATTTGAAGGTAATAGTCAAGGAATTAGTGATTGTGAATTAGAGATATTCGACCAACTCCTTTACTTAGAAGTATCCAAAATAAAACCTGCCACATCTGCCTTAAACTGTTCTAAAGATGGCTGATGCGTGTACATCATATGCCCTGCCTCGTAATACTTCATGATAATGTTCTCCTTAATTTTTGGAGGTAGATTTAAGTGATTAATGGAATGTTCTACCCCATAAAAAACAGTAGCGATGTCATAATAACCATTTAAAATCAACACTTTCATATTTGGATCTCTAGTCATCGCTCTAGCCATATCTATCCCTGTATTAATAGCTGCCTGTGTGCCCCAACCTATATTGCCCTGATGCAACCAATCCCATTTAAAGCCTTTTCTCCTACCAGCAGTTATCGAATAATTTAAGTATGGATCAACGCCTAATTCTCCGTGAAAGTAATCTAAAAAGCCAGAAATATAAGCAGGAGAAATTGCGGAACTTTGTGGGTCATGATCTCCCGTTTGACTAATCCCGTCGATATTAATACCTGTAAAACGGGAATCCAAACGTCCAACAATACGGCTTTCATCTCTTAAAAATTCTGCAAAAAATTCGCCATTTTTGACTCGCAAATTTGCTTTTAGCCAATAATCCGAGGTCAAGCCAGTATAGGCTGCCAGTTTCTTGGCGATATTTTGTTTATCGGTAACAGCAATTTGATCGCCTTTGAATAATGCTGGGACATATTCATTTTGAGTAAATGCTCTGATTTCTTGAATAAAATCAGCCAATTTAGCTGGCTTATTTGCAATTTTATTATGATACCAAGCCGTGGCAGCGTAAGTTGGAAAGTGAACGATATAGGGCATATCATCATTCGGAGGAAAAATCAAAGTTCTTAAATCAAAAACTGCGGAAACCATAATTACACCATTCATCGCGATTCCTTGGCTCAATAACTTATCCATTACTCCTGCACTTCGGAAAGTGCCGTAGCTTTCGCCCAATAAATATTTAGGTGAATTAAAGCGACCATTATTTTTAAGGTATTGGGTAATAAATAAACTAATGCTCCGAATATCTGCATCTACCCCCCAGAAATCTTTGAACTCGGCTTTGCCAATCGGAATACTCAAGCCTGTACCAACTGGATCAATCATTACTAAATCTGCCACATCCAAAATAGACCAATTATTATTGACAATTTCATAAGGAGCAGCAGGCGTAAATTCAGGATCTTTTACCACAATTCGCTTTGGCCCTAGCACGCCCATGTGTAACCAAAAAGAAGAAGAACCTGGCCCGCCATTATAGGCAAAAACAATTGGCCGCTTTGAGTTTGCACCATCTTTGGTATAGCTAGTGAACCCGAAAAGCGCAATTGGTTCATTATTTTCATTTCGCAATTGCATAGTGCCTGCTTTGGCAGTTAGTTGGATGGTATTGCCATCAATTTTTACACTTTGTTTGGTAGTAGAAACGATAGGGGCAGGATCAACTTTTGAGGTTTCTTTTTTACCATCCATTTGACTAAAGGACAATGGAATTAACAAAAATAATAAGCAAAAGGTGGTGATTAGGTTTTTCATTAGTAAAGGCATTTAATAATCAAAAATAAAAGCCTAAGATAATAAAACTACACTAACCAAAAAAAATGCTCCTTACTTTTATTAGTTGCCCCTAATTTTTTATAGACATCCCACATAGTACAAGTCGCAGCCAACATACCACAAGCCGCATCGACCGCATTGCCGCCTTTGTTGAAAATAGTAGCACCAGCCGTCGCTCCTAAGGGTTTGCCTGTAATCGCCATCCAATGCTTTCCATGAATGGTAGGCTTTTGGGTACGCTGGGCGGTTAAAAATAGAGGGAGTAAGAAAAGAAGAGGGAGTAAGTAATTTTTCATAATCAATAGACTTAATTCTGAATGACGAGTTTTGAATTTTAAAGGAAAACTAACTAAAAAAAGGCAACATTTGGGTAAATGCTGCCTTTTTTTACGATTTTATTAATCGAACGTTGCCTATTTAAATTAAATGCTATTTTTTCGATAAATAAAAATTAATCCTAAATTGAGCGTCAATAAACCAAAAATAGCTAAGCCCCATTGGTTAAAAGTTGGAATGGCTGCAAAGTATTTTGCGAGTGCAGCGGGAGGCATTTGAGAGTAATCCACCTTTGGGGGTTGCTTGTTAAAGCCACCGTTTTTAACGGTGGTGGTTACTCGATTTCTTTATTTTACTAAAACCTATTATTAGAGTAGGTATTTGTATTGTTTACTCTACCCTCAAGCTCCCCCTTTTGCCCAAGCTGCAGAACTTGTATCGTCGAAGGGAAACTTTAGTCTGTAGCAGCGAAGAGCAGTAATCTTCATTTTTCGAAGGGTAGAGTCTATATAGTTTATTCCATATAGTTTTTAACTTTATAAGTTGCTAAAGCACCTTTGATTTGGCTTTCTTCAGTCGTCTTGTCTGGATACATAACATAACTAGGCGCTAGAATAGGTGCAGTTTTGAGCACCTTAACTTTTAGCAATGCTTGCACCCGAAAAGCATCGCCAGCCATTGCTGCTATTTTAGCTGCTGCTATGGAAAATTTAGGTGCTGTTTTAGGAATAATTTCAGCTTGACCGATTAATTTATACCCTTTTTGTACAAAGACATCCACAAAACTGACGCAGACATTTGGATTGGCTTTGATATTTCGAATACTATTAGGCGAAGCGATATGAGCAATGCCAATATATTCATCATCCAAATAAGTAAAGATTTCTTTAGGCGAAACATTCGGGACTCCATCTTTAGAAACGGTGGCTAACCAACATAAAATAGATTGGTCGATGTATTTTTTGATGTCTGGTGTTAACATAATTTTTATGGTTTAGATTAAAAACCAGGCACATTCGTCACTCCGCCTAAAAATACTGCATTCCAAAACAACTTATTCGTCCCATACCAAAACCCTCTAAAGTTTGGATTATCAATTAGTAGAATCGTACGCCCCCGACCTTGTTGGCTAACCATTAAAGAAGCCGACCCTTTTAAAGTTTCTAAACTTTGTGCATGAATATAGCCATCTAAATGTGGCTTGTCGGTATAAGTAGCCACATTAGCAATTGGATTTTTAGAAGGTTCAACAAAAACGGTATGATTGCGATAAACAGGCAATTGCGGACGACTATAACCGAAAGCCAATGGATGCGAAATATCAATATCCGTTAGATAAACCGAGCCACCAATCGCTCTAGCCCCTCGAACTTCTCTAGCATCGGCATAAGCGATTTTTTTAGGAAAAGTAGGTTTGTTTTCCTTCAAAGCGGCATTGGCTAAACCATTGCTAATCGCCCATTGCGTAGCGGTTCTTTGGGTAATTAAAGTGCCGCCTTTTTTGACCCAATCCTTAATTTTATTCACGCCATTTTCGCCTAAATTGCCATATCTACCAGACACTAAAATTAAGACCTGATACTTATCTAAATTCAATCTACCAAAGCGAGTCGTTTCTACTTTGGTCACAGGCATCCCAATTCGAGTATCCATTAAATGCCAAATTTCACCTGCTTCATACCCAGAAGCCCCGTCGCCGACTAACATCGCCACCTTAGGTAAATTTAACGTTTGGAAATTGCGACTTCCTAAATCTATACCTTGCAAACTAAAACCTGTATTAACAGAATGAATCGGTACATTAGTAGCATCCGCCGCTTCCTGTAATATGTTTTGTAATTGTTGGACATCCATCACTTGGTCAGCCACAGGAATCATAATCGTCCCATAGCCAAAATCCTTTTTAGTACCATCTACCTCTGCAGAAAACGGACGGAAAGAAGTTTTACAAAAGACCTTGTTTTTTAATAAATGATAGAGCGCCTTTGGGGCGTGATACTCATTCCATTCCATCAAATAAGCATAACTTGCTTTGGGGACAGTCGTTATTGCTGGTTTTAAATCAGCTGCAGTTAATGACTGACCAAGGGACAAAGCTTTACCAGCCGTATATCGCTCATAAGGCATATCAAAAGCCAAAGCGACCGTCCAAGCAGAAGCGTCATAAAAGACACTATCATGAAAAGATTTGACGGGTTCAAAAAAAGTACTCACCATTCGATATTGTGCCTGTTCTGCGGGTACATAATATGCTTGTCCGTTTTTAAAGGATGCTACATCTTGCTCAACAGGATAGGTTTCGATTTGATGTTTTAATAATAAATTCAAAAAAGCATTGGTTTTTCCTTTATCATTGGTATCCCCAAAAACATAGCCTTTAACCCCTTTTTTTCGAGCCATCTGCAAAGACTCTTTAAAGAAATCTTGCTGATGATTCAACATAAATTCTCGATTTTCTACGGCTGCACGAACCGTTGCAATACTTGTTCGAGTATGATTGCGAATAGTAAAAGCAAAAGTAATCGGCTTCGTCGTTGTTTCCTGAATATGTCCACGCGAGGAAGCTTGCTCAAAGACTAAGCCTAAACCACCGTGCATATCAGGATAAGTAGACCCATATCCAGGATAAGAATTATCAAAGGCCTCTTTTGTAAAATAAAGTGAACCCACTTCATCTAAAGCTGCCTTAAAATACTTGGCAAAAAGATTATTTATATCGTCATAGTTTTTGCGACCTACCAATGGATTTTCTGAACCAAAAGGCTCAGTTGGTTCAAAAAAGTAGGTAGAAGAAGCCCCCATTTCATGGTAATCGGTGGAGACATTCGGTAGCCATTGATGATAAAAAACCATGCGATTGCGACTTTCTACTTGCGCTAGTGGCAACCAATCTCGATTTAAATCAAACCAATAATGATTGGTTCGACCTCTTGGCCAAACTTCATTATGTTCTCTATCCGCAGGGTCTGCAACTGGTGGAAAACCGTGGTGCATATTTGCCCAATTACTATGTCTATCTCGCCCGTCAGGATTATAAGCAGGATCAATGAAAGTGACCGCATCTTTCAAAAAGCCTTGGGTTTCGGCGCTTGTTTCCGCTACCAAATAATAAGCAGTTAACATCGCTGCTTCGGTTGAAGAAGGTTCATTGCCATGCACATTATAACCATGCAAAATAATCACAGGCATCTCGCTAACATCTGCATTGGCAGTCGTCGGGGCACATAATTTTAAATGCGCTTGTCTGATACTTTCTAGATTGGTATAATTTTCTGGTGTGGTGACAGTCAAGACAATTTGTGGACGGTGTTCATTGGTATAACCGATGATTTGAAAATTGGCCTTTTCCGATACTTCCGCTAATTTTTCCATATAGGAAACCATGCGGTCATGCCGAGTATGGAAATCGCCAATTTCGTAGCCTAGAAATTGTTCAGGGGTAGGAATAGTTGGGTCAAATTGCGCATTGGTAGGGAAAAAATAATCGTTTTGGGCAAAGCTATTAAGCGTAAAAAATAACAGTAATGCTAAAATGAGATTCTTCATTGATTAGGAATTGGTTGTTTAATGGGGTAAAAATAATATAACCTATCAAAAAATATCCTTTTTGAAGGAATTCCTTTTTAAATTAAGAACTGTAAGTAGATTGTGCTTATTTATCCATTTATGCTATTTTTAGTATTGTAATACTTAGACAGGGAAAAGAGAAAATTCTAATTGAAAAGATTAATGAGCATTAGTATTTTGAATTATCTGTAGTCTTAATAGGGTGAGCTTTGGCATACTTTGTGCCAAAGATTAGTATATTATAACAAAATTATTCCAAAGAATTGAAATTGTATTGAAAACCCAAAATATACAATAATGAAACTCCTCTCTACTATCTTGATTTTCGCTTTTTGTATTTGTCTTAATGCTCAAACTAAGATTCATGGTTTGATAATCTCAAATCATGAAAATATTCCTATTTCTAATATTTCCATAGAAATACCTTTGCTAAATATAACTACGAAATCAGAAATAAATGGAAAATTCGAACTAATATTACCCGAAAATTTATCACCTACGGAAAACATCTATTTGTATTTTAATGATAATACATGGTTCTTAGTTCCACCTAATACGGGGAAACTTATTTCTATTCTACCTTATGAGAGAGATAAACAACTCATTATCAAAATGAACAGACTTGAAGATAAATATATTCCAGAAGAGTATACAAAAAAAGGTATGGTATATAAGAATAAAAAACCTGAAAATACCTTTCAAATTCAAGTTGGAGCTTTAAAAAAGAATAAATTAAAAAATAAAACAGAAATAGCAATTGAAGGAGAGAGATTAGAAAAGTTACTTGGAGAAGAGGTAAATTACATAGATGTCCCTCATTCTGATAATCCGCATAAATTTGTTCTAAAACAAACCTTTTCTTCAAAAAAAGAGGCCTTAAAAAAGAAAGAAGAAATAAGGGAAAAGAAAGGAATTCTAGCACATCTTTTTTAATCGTAATGAAAACAATATTTAATTAAAATAGAATGAAGGACAATATAGATAATTTAGATGATAACAATAAAGTTGATTTAGAATTAAAAAAGATTGAATATAGATTAAAGGAGAAAGAACTAGAATCAAATAAACACATAAATATTGTAATTCCTATATTAAGTGTAGTCATTTCATTTTTAGGCTCATATTTTATCACCTATCGTCAAATTGAACAAAATAAAGCCGAATTTAACACTTCTCTTATAGAAAATATCATGGATGATGAAGTATTAATTACTAAAAGAAAAATAGAGTTCTTATTTTCTACTGGCGTATTCAAGGAGAATAAAGAAAAGATTGCAACTGCACTAAATGAGTTATGCAATAAGTCAGCTATGACTTATTTTCAGAGAGCACAATTTTTTTTATCAAATAATGATAATCAAAAAGCGTTAGAGAATTTTGATATAGCTATAGAGTTAGATAAAAGCGACAATTCTTTTTATATTAATAGAGCAAAATGCAATAGGAAATTGTTTAACGAAACAAAATCTAAATCTTATTTAAAAAATGCAATACTTGATTTACAAATATCAAATAAACTAAAAGAAAACCATTATAACTATTACAAAATTTCTGAGGCTTTTTTCCTTCTTAGAAATTATAAAAAATCAGCAAAAAATATAGAAGAAGCGATTAAAATGAAACCTAAGAGTAGCTTATACTACATAATAAAAGGCAAAACGCAATTTGAATTGGGTGATTTAAGTAGTACTTGTGAGTCTTTTAAAAAAGCTAATCAATTAAAAAGGTTTTCAGCAGATAAGTACATTAATAATTATTGTAATTAATAATTACAATAATTTATCAAGTGTTTTAAGTAAGAAAAAACCTCTTATTAGAATATCCTAAACAACAAAACATACCTTAAAAAGAATTGACTAACTCAATCCCGAAACAAATCATCCAAAGTCAACACATTCTGCAAAACATCAATATGTTCTGCTTCATTATGCAAACCGTAAGTCGTGATTAAAGTAGTAAAAATAGATTTACGAGTTTTGGAAATGATGGCGAAGGTATCCGCTCGTTCTCTTAAAATTTGTTTGTAGGCAGGTGTTAATTTATAATTGGCATTCGCAAATTTGATTTCACATAAATTAATGATTCCATCTGCTCTATCAATCAGTAAATCAATTTGTAGGCCGCTGTAGGTATCATTTCCTTGAAATTGGAAGCTAGAAAATTCATGAAAGATGGCGGCAATACCTAATGCTTTGGCAATCTGACGATAGTGAATAAAGCAGGTGTTTTCAAAAGCATACCCACACCAAATTTTAAAAGCTTGATGGGTGAAAATTTTCAGAAATACATTTTGTTGATTGCGTAAATTGCGTTGGGCAATTAGTTTTAGGTAGAAGAGCGAAAAATTATCGGTTAGCCGAAAGAGACTCCCTTTTTTCTTTTTGCCAAAGGGGAAGTAAATTTGGATAAAAGCAGAGCGTTCTAATTCTTCTAAAATGCGGGTTAAACTTCCTGCATTGCTCAACCCTGTGAGCGTGGCTATTTCTTTTCGAGTCAATCCTTTCCATTTAGTTGCTAAGGCTTTTACGACGGCTATATGTTTATCCGCTTTTTCAAAAAGAGATTTAAATAGTCGATTAAATTCATTGCGTAAAAAACCATCTGTATCAAAGCATAAACGGTCTATATTTTGAGGAATACTTTGATTGGATTTTAAAAGGTCTAAATAATAAGGAATTCCTCCCAAAGCCATATATAATTGAACCACTTGATATCGATTGGCTTTTATTTTTTTTGCTTGTAAAAATTGTTCTGTTTCTAATAAATTAAAGGGTTGAAGCGGAATATATTGGGTAGCTCGGTTGTGCAAACCACCCTTATTGTCCAATACATTTTTTACCATCCAAGAAGCGGCAGAACCACAAACGACCAATAAAATATTATTATAAGTAGCCCAGTCATTCCAAAAATGCCCCAGCATGCCTAAAAACTTAGATTTGTGCGTATCTATCCAAGGTAATTCATCCAAAAAAAGAACTTTTTTCTTAGTTGATTTTAATTTAGATAAGTACCTTTTCAACATGCCAAAAGCCTTCATCCAACTGATGGGTTTTCCTGCGTCCTCATTTCCCGTAAATTCTATATATTTTTCTAGAAAATTATCCAATTGGTCTGCTAAGTCACCATTTTGAATACCCGTCATTTCAAAATCTATTTGGCTTCCCAATACTTGCTTGATTAAATAGGTCTTACCTACTCGTCTTCTACCATAAATAACAACAAATTCTGATTTCTTGGAAGCTAATGCTTCGGTTAATATTTTCTTTTGTTGGGTTCTTCCTATTAATAAACCTTCTTGCATATTTATTTATTACTGGCTAAATCTATATAAAAATACTACTTTTAGCCAAGAATAAAAATTATTACTCGCTAAATCTATTAAAAAAATAGACTTTTAGCCACAAATAAATTTGTTTTACTGCATTAATTAAATCTTTTGATTAGCAAAAATCGCAGAACAGCAAAGAAATAAAATCTTAACTAGCCCTCTCTACTCTCTTAATGAAATGGTCTCTAATCTCTACTCTCCATCACGTCAAATGCCGTTTCTTAAACCCACTAGGATTCTCTCCTGTTACCTTCTTAAAAATTCGATTAAAATAAGACAAGCTTTCGAAACCACAGGCAAAACAGGTTTCGCTTACATTTTTATTCATTAGTAAAAGGCGTTTGGCTTGACTGATTCGATATTGGTTCAAAAATTCAATAAAGGTATTTCCTGTGGCTTTTTTAAAATAACGACAAAAGGCTTCCCTACCTAAATTGCTTAAACTGGCCACTTCTTCTAAAGAAATTTTTCGTTGATAATGTTGATCTATATGTCCATAAATATGTCGAATACGGTCTTGTTCTTTTTGACTATATTGATTGACATAAGGTTGTTCGTGGAGTAGGGTATAGTCTTTACTTTTGGCTAATAATTCAAACAGAAATAAGGCTTCTATAAATTGATTAAAGGGGGCTAATTTGGGAAAACGTAAGAGTCTCTTGCCAATCATTCTTTTAGTGGTTCCATGAAAAGCGATGCCATGTCGAGCTTTTTCAAAGAGCTCATTGATGCTATCCAATTCGGGCAATTGGGCAAAGGTTTGTTGCTTGAAATCAGGGTGAATTTGTAAAACCACTTTTTCACAATCCGTTTTGACCCCATAATCAAAGTTTAAGTGGGGGATATTAGAACCGATAAGCACTAAATCGCTGCCCTCGTATTGAGAAATATGTTCTCCCACATGTCTAGTTCCATCTGCATTTTCGATATAAACCAATTCATATTCTGGATGGAAATGCCAATAGAATAAGTCATTCAATTTCGGGTTGAGGAGTAATCGGAAAGAACTATTGGTGTCGGGGCTGATATTTTCTAGCTGGATTTTCATATATTTTTACATAGTACCTATGTGGTAAAATAAGTTATATTTCTACAAAATTATTATTTATAACTTAAAAAAAACTATTAATTATCAATATTATACAATTATAAATCAATATTACGATAACTACTCATTTGAGGTTGCACTTATATTTGCTTTAACTTTTTGTAACTACTTAGGAGTCAAGGGCGAGGAGTCAGGTGTCAGAGTATAAGCGACAAAAAACGAACCTATTTTTTTTTAAAAGCGGATAAATCTTGTTTTTTAGTATTATTTCTCTGACTCCTGACCCCTAAAATCTGACTCCTAAGTAATTACAACTTTTTTATATGCAATTCTTTCTACTAACATAAAACTTTTATAAAATGAAAAATACGAATAAAACCATGACACCCACCATGATTCCCAATAATGCACATAAAGATATTCCTGGTAATCCATCAACTGCCAAGAGTAGCAAAAAGAAATTGGCGGATCGAAATATCGGCGACCCACTCCGAGTATTAAGTGAAGAAGATTGGGCGTTTTGGAAATATAATGGTTACATCGTTATCAAAAATGCGGTGCCAAGGGAACAAGCTTTAGCATCCGCAAAATTCTTATGGGAGTTTGAGGATAAAAAAGCAGATGATCAATCCACTTGGTATACCGCTGCAAGGGCAGAAATGCAGATGAAAGAATTGGCAGGCACTGGCATGGTCGAAGTCTATAATAATCAACATTTATGGAATAATCGGCAAGTACCAAAAGTCTACGATGCTTTTGTAGACCTTTGGGGAACGGAAAAATTATGGGTCACGATTGATCGAGCTAACCTTAATTTTCCTATCCGACCAGGTTTTGAATACAAAAGTTTTATTCATTGGGATTATGACCCCGATACGAAGCCACAAAATGTACAAGGTGTTTTAGCATTAGACGACCAAATGGATGAAAATATGGGTGGCTTTCAATGTATTCCCTGGTTGTTTAGAAATTATGATACTTGGAAACAAACGCAGCCAGCGGATAGGAATAATTTCCGACCAGATGTAAGTGGTTTGGAAGATAAAATTGTCAAAGTAGGCTTAGAAGCAGGTGATTTGGTCATCTGGGATTCTCGTCAGCCACATGGGATTCGAGGCAATTATTCAAAAGATAAAGTTAGAGTAGCTCAATATATTTCTATGATGCCTGCCGAAGAAGACAATGAAGCATTAAAAGAATGGCGGGTGAATTCTTGGAAACATCGGATTGCCCCAGAAGGTTATGCTTTTCCTGGAGATCCTCGGAATTGGGAGCAGACGAAGTATGAAACGGCGGAGTTGACGGAGTTAGGGGAGCGATTATTGGGGGCTAGGAAGTGGTGAAATTGTCAAAACAGGACGATTATGGAAAATAACTGTCCTGTTTCGATATGTTTCAGGTTGTCTTTCATGCATAATCTTCATGAAAAGAATCTTACTTATTTCATCAAAAGCAGCTTCAGGAGAAAGTTTATCATTATTTCGAATAATATTATGACATTTAAAAAGTAATTTACTAAATTCATCTCTTGTAAATTGCTTAGTGTCATCTATAAATTTTTCAATTTTTTTCTCATCTTCAATAATTTCGGGATTGTTTAATAAACTGTGTCAAAAATTAAAAAATAAATTCAAAAGCCAAAA
>CAZXYA010000062.1:0-25353 GCA_964644655.1 uncultured Saprospiraceae bacterium
GCCAAATTAATAGATTGTGTGTTTCTTATGGAGAAGCATTGGAAACTGAAATGGACTAAAAAAGGAGGACAAGCTGTGGCAAATTTGAGAGTAGTCTATCTTAATAATCAATGGGAAAGGGGTATTAAATTAATCAATAAGGCTCAAAAAAATGCCGCATAATTATTCCTATAATTTATTATTTTAATTATGCGACATTTTGAGATGCGCCCTGTTACAGATGTACTAACCGATAAAGCAATATCTTTTATTGAGCAGCAAAAAAAACAATCCTTTTTTCTTTATCTAGGTCATAAAGCCATCCATCCCGATATGAGACAATTGGATAATGGAAAAGGGGACTTAAATTATCCAGCTAAATTCATTCCTGCGCCAAGACATGCAGGCAGGTATAAAGACAAGCATTTTCCAAAAAGTAAAAATGCCTTTGCCGATTATAGCAAAGTCGATAGCAATACAGTTATTGGTCAAGCATTAATTCAAAAAACGAATCCAGATATTCGCGCTTCTTTAAATGAAAGTTTAATAGATGATTTTGTTTCCCAAAACACGATTCGAACACGGTCAGAAATGATGCTGGCAGTAGATGAGAGCTTAGGACGCATCGTTCAAATCTTAAAAGAACAAAACATATTTGACAATACAATTTTGATTTTCACTAGTGATAATGGCTATTTCTATGGAGAACACGGATTGAGTGTAGAAAGAAGGTTACCCTACGAAGAATCCATTAAAACCCCTTTAATTATTAGTTATCCAAAAGCAATTGAACAGGCAGTTGTCTTGGATGATTTTGTATTATCTATTGATTATGCAGCTACTTTTATTGACTTGGCGGGCTTACCGACAAAAAAATCCATACAGGGAATTTCTTTAATGCCTTTATTTCAAAAGGAAAAAAATGCTAATTGGCGGTCTTCCTTTTTGGTTGAATATTATAGTTATGAAAATCCCATGCCTTGGTTGATTAATACGGATTATAAAGTTATTCGCTCAGGTAATTACAAATATATTCATTGGACACAGCATTCAGAGAAGAATGAATTGTATGATATTTCAAAAGACGCTCTAGAAATGGAAAATCTAATAGAAAAAATAGAACTAAAACCTATTATTAATCAATTAAAAAAAGAACTCATAGCTTTAATCGGAAAAGCAAATGCAATTGATTAATTTATAATATTGATATATCGCCTTCTCTTGCATTGAAAGCAGTTGAAAAAAAATTATGAGCTACGAAAAATACAAAACAAAGTGGTTTAACCAATATCCTGCCATAATAGACTTGGCACAAAAAGCTAAAAGGCGCATTCCTCATATAGCATGGGAATACTTAGAAGCAGGAACAGGAGATGAAGATTTAGTAAAAAAAAATAAAGATGCTTTTCAAAAAATCGCTTTCTTACCACAATTCTGTAAAGGGTATATAGAAGCAAATATTCAAACGAATTTATTTGGGCAAGCATATGCAGCTCCATTTGGAATCGCTCCTGTTGGCTTAACAGGTTTGATGTGGCCAAAAATAGAACAATATTTAGCAGCAACCGGCAATCGTTATCAAATTCCTTATACCTTAAGTACTGTTGCTACAGAAACACCAGAAACAGTTGGCAAGCACATCGGAAATATGGGCTGGTTTCAATTATATCCACCTAGAGAGGTCGAAATGAGGAAATCTCTTTTAAAAAGAGCCAATGATTCGGGTTTTCATACCCTATTATTAACTGCAGATGTTCCTATGCCTAGCCGTAGAGAAAGAACAAAAAGAGCGGGGTTGAAAATGCCTCCTAAAATTACGCCTAAAATGATTTGGGAAGGCATGATGCATCCTGCATGGACGATTCAAACACTAAAGAATGGGCTGCCAAGATTGCGAACTATTGAACAATATGCTACTCATAAGGATATGAAATTTGTCAGTAGTGTCGTAGGCAATCGTTTGGGGGGAACTTTATCATGGGAATATTGCAAAGCCATCAGAGAGGAATGGAAAGGGCCAATAGTCTTAAAAGGTGTTTTGCATCCAAAAGACGCTGCTAAAGCAGTTGCAGTTGGTTTAGATGGCATAGTTGTTTCTAATCATGGTGGTCGGCAATTTGACGGTGCATTTGCTACGATTGATGCTTTGCCAGCTATAGTAGATGAAGTTGGTGGTAAAACTAAAATTCTTTTTGATAGTGGTGTCCGAACAGGCTTAGACATTATGCGAGCTTTACATTTAGGAGCTGATTTTGTTCTATTAGGGAGAGCTTTTATATATGGAGTAGCTGCCCTAGGTAAATATGGTGGTGACCATGTAGTAGAACTTTTAATGGAGGATTTGAAAAATAATATGGTGCAAATGGGGGTGACATCTATTCAGGAAATAAAAAATAATTAATTAGTGTTTCTTCTAAATAAAATCGCATGACAAAATTTGAGTGTTAAAAATAACAGAGTTAGCGAAATTCAAAATTAGTGCGCTGCGCTTATTAAATGTAAATTTAACGAAGCTAATCTTTGATTTCAAAATTTATCATTCAGAATTAAGTCTAGTGAATAGAAAAGATTTCATAAAAAATAGTTTAATCTACGATAGCTTAAAATTAGGTACTAGCCTAATAACATTTGCACAAAAAAAAGAAATACTTACACAAATCGAACATTATTTCTTTATATTACATTTTTTTTTATTGTTTTGAGCATAGGAAGTTTGAGCCAACAGGATTATCATCTAAACTTCTAGTGAGATAAACCATTCTTCTATCCCAATGGCTTTTAATTATTAATCTTCTTTTCAATGAATTCCACTAATTTAAAAGTCAAGAATTATGTTATTTATGGAGAAGAACACCATACAATAACCCCTCATTTTATTCATTGTGAACAAATTGATAGAAACCATCCAGACAAACATAAGGGACATGTAAAACCTCATTTACATTCGCATTTATTTCAATTAATTATTATTGAATCAGGTGTAGCTGTTTTTAAAAGCGAATACAAAGCATTCAAAATAGATAAGCCTTGTATTATTGCTATCCCCGAAAATACTTTACACGAAATAATTCCCGAATCGGATATTAAAGGGCGGGTCATTACTTTTTCGACCAAATTATTAGAAGAATTAATGGGCTTTAATACAGAGGAGTTATTAAAGTTTGATGCAATTTTATTATTAGAAAATATCCATAAAAAAGGACAATCTATATTTGAAATTAGTAAAGCTATTGAACAAGAATTATTAGAGGAATCTAGCCAACAAGAAATGGTTTTAAGGGCTTGGTTGAGTTTATTATTGGCAACTATTCTTCGTTTTATGTCCTCAAATACCAAAGATATAAAGCGGCAAGGGCATTCTAATCATCAATATTTTAAGCGTTTTCAAAAAAGCATCAAACAATCAAAAGATGCCAATAAATTGATTAAAGCATATGCCGCTGAACTACAGATTACCCCGACTCATTTAAATCGAATTTGCAAGGAAGTAGTGGGTAAATCAACCTCTCAAGTAATTCAAGGCTATATTATCTTAGAAGCTAAGATGCAATTGAAATATTCTAATCAAACCATTTCGGAAATTTCTTATTTGCTCAATTTTAATCACCCAGCCTATTTTTCTAGGTTTTTCAAGAAACACACTAGTTTATCACCAAAAGTCTATCGAGCAGCGAAAATTGAAACGCTTAGTGAGAATTAGGGGTCAGGTGTGAGGAGTCAGGGGTCAGATGCTATTCACCTCTGGCATCTGACTCCTCACACCTGTCACCTCAAAAATAATTATGCAAAAAATAAAAACTCAAGTAGGCATTATTGGTGCAGGTCCATCAGGCTTATTATTAGCTCAAATGCTATACAATAGAGGCATTGAATCTGTTGTATTAGAAAGTCGAGACCGAGCGTATGTTCGTGCTAGATTGCGAGCAGGAGTAATGGAACAGAATACGGTTAATGCATTGATAAAAGAAGGCGTAGGGGAAAAATTGCAACAAAATTGTATGACCCACAAAGGGATTTACCTACACTTTAATAATGAAAAACATTACCTCAATGTAGAAGAATTGACGGGTGGGCAAGTCGTTACAGTATATGGTCAACGGCAGATTACTTGTGATATGATTGATATTCGAGAAGCAAATGGATTGCCTTTATTCTTTGAAGCAAAAGCGCATAAAATAACGGGCTTAAAAGATAATCAATCCCAGATTCATTATACATATCAAGGGGAAGAAAAAATATTGGAATGTGCCTTTGTAGCAGGTTGTGATGGATTTCATGGCATCAGTCGAAAACATATTCCCTCTTCTATACAGGAAAACTTTACTCGAACTTTCCCTTATGCTTGGTTTGGTATTTTAGCAGAAGCACCTCCCGCTTGCCATGAGGTAATTTATGCCCATTCTTCCGAGGGTTTTGCTTTGCAGAGTATGCGTGGTCCAAATCTAAGTCGCCTATATCTCCAAACACCTCCTGATGAAGATATTAATGCTTGGAGTGAAGCTGCCTTTTTTGATGAATTTGATAAAAGAGTGGGCGCAGGTTATAAAGTCAATCGAGGAAAAATAGTGAATCGTGGTTTAGCCCCAATGCGTAGTTTTGTGACTGAACCCATGCGACATGGCAATTTATTCTTAGCAGGAGATGCCGCACATATTGTACCACCAACAGGTGCAAAAGGGATGAACTTATCCATTGCCGATGTTCATATTTTAGGAACTGCTTTAGAAAGGTTTTATAAGAACCAAGACAGCGACTTATTAGACCGTTATTCAGAAGTTTGTCTTCGCCGAATTTGGAAAGTAGAACGCTTTTCTTGGTGGGTAACGACTAGTACGCATAAAGACCCAAGACAAAGTAGATTTGAGGAAAAAATGCAAATCGCTACCCTATCTTACTTGGTAGATTCTAAAGTCGGTGGTCATTCTTTTGCGGAGAATTATGTAGGCTTGCCTTATAAATATTAGGAGTCAGGGGCGAGGTGTCAGGTGTCAGTTCGAGCGGCATCCTGACACCTGACACCTAACTCCCGACACCTAAATAAAAATATGGAAAATCTTCCAATAGTTCATAAAATACATCCACTATC
Organism: uncultured Saprospiraceae bacterium; assembly: GCA_964644655.1. GTDB lineage: Bacteria > Bacteroidota > Bacteroidia > Chitinophagales > Saprospiraceae > JAFMDF01. Next base: position 5,066 of record CAZXYA010000062.1, read on the forward strand.
AACTTCAAAAAAAGAAATAATTTGCTCCATTGTTTCAGAAGATGGGATGCGGAAAGAAGCGACTGTATTAGACTTTACGGGGGAAACATGGAAAATTATTTGTGATGAAGGACCTTATTTAAATGGGGCAGATTCTGCACCCCCGCCATTGGCTTATTTTTCAGCAGGGATGGCTTTTGGCTTTATTTCTCAATTAAATTTATTGGCAGAAGAAACAGGTATTTTAATTGAAGATTATTCCATCATTCAAGATAATTATTATACAATTGAAGGGTCTGCGATGAGAGGTACAATGATTTCAGGTGGTCTGCCAGTAGATGTAAAAATTGACATTAAATCAACAAGTAAGCCAGCAGAAATTGAACAATTAATCAAAAAAGCAAAAGCACAAAATCCAATTTATCGCTATTTAGATACCCAATTAAAAAATGGATTCCAGTTATTTCATAATGACCAAAAAATAGCGGTATCTTTGGTCACCCCATCAACTGAAACTATACCAAATTTGGTCACCAATGGTAGTTATATCATCGGTCAAGATTTTAATAAAACAGAAACGATTGTCTCTAAACAAAAACAGGTAGCCACCTTATTCAATGTAGCGGGTGGAAAAGCAGATTCTTTAAAGGAAAGTCAAAAAAGAATGTTGCATATTCGAGCGATTACGACCCCTTTTGAGGATGGTTTAGCGGAAACGAAAGTGCAGATATTCAAACCTTTAGGGAGTACCTTCCAATTTTTATGTGACTTACCCACTTCTATTGGAGGGGCTATGCGAACGCCTTCTTCTCTGGCCTATGCCTCCGCTGGAATTGGTTTTTGCTTTATGACGCAAATTGGTCGCTATGCTAAAATCAAAAAGTATGATTTAGCAGGCTATCAAGTTGAGCAGGTTACTAATTTTGAAATTGAGGCTGCGCAATCTAGGGTTTTACCTATTAATACGATTACACATATTCAGTCTGACCTTTCTGATGAAATTGCGGAGGATATTTTGAAAATGAGTGAACAGACTTGTTTTTTGCATGGGGCTATTAAGGGGCAGCATGAAATTCGGTTTTCTTAGAATTAGCAACGGATTAGGTTAGCAACGCCTGCCTGCGGCAGGCAGGCGTTGCTAACCTAATCCGTTGTTAATTAAATCAATATACCTGTAAGAGGTATTAAACCTAATTTCTAAAAAGAAAAACTGTAGTTAAATAAAGAAAATCCGTAGTTAAAAAAAACAACAGTCAAAATGAAAAACCAACTTCTATTCCTATTATGCCTACTCTCAATAGTTGCCTGTAAGCAACCAACTGGAGAAATAGCAAGTTACACCCCTGCACCACTCCAAAGTCAAGAAATAGCAGAAAATAGGCTCAAAGCAGCCAACGATAATCTCCAAAGAGAAATCATCCAATTAACCGATAATGTGTACACCGCAGTTGGGTATGATGTCTCTAATATCACTATGGTCGTCGGAAAAGACAGCATCATTTTAATTGATGCAGGAATGATTCCTAGACTAGTCCAACCACTTTTAGCAGATTTTAAAAAAATAGCAGATAAACCATTAGCCGCTATAATTTTCACCCATAGTCACGGTGACCATACAGGAGGGGCGAAAGTATTTGTGGGTGACCAAAAACCAGCTATTTAGGGAAGAGATATACATGGTAATGAAACCCACGCGGCAAAATCTGTAGGCTATATTAATAAGCATCGACCTGTTAGACAAGCAGGCTTTTTACTAGAACCTGAAATGCGGATTAGTAATGGTATCGCCATTGCTGTTTATCCTACACCACATGGAGGGCCAGTAAAATATAAGCCAGGCCAAAAAGTAAAACCACCGAATAATTTTGATGTAGCCGCTCAACCCAATCGTTCTTTTGCAGGGGAAAGCCATAAAATGACTATTGATGGTATTGAAATAGAATTGCATGCTGCACCAGGAGAAACGGAAGACCAATTATTTGTTTGATTACCCAAAGAAAAAGTCCTTTGTGCAGGTGATAATATTTATCGCTCTTGGCCTAATTTATATGCGATTAGAGGAACAATTTATAGAGATGTAAATAAATGGGTAAAGAGTTTAAGTAAAATGCTGGAATTCCCTATCGAACATTTAGTGCCAGGACATACCAAACCTTGGGTGGGTGCAGTCGCATCTAAAACAGCTTTAACAAATTACCGAGACGCTATCAAATTTGTTTTTGATAAAACGATTGAGGGCATGAATAAAGGAATGGACCCAGACCAATTGGTACAATACGTACAATTGCCAGAACATTTAGCCAACTCTCCTGATTTGACAGAATATTATGGTCGAATTGATTGGTCGGTTCGCAATATTCACAATGGCTATTTGGGTTGGTTTGATGGTAACGCCACTAATTTGGGCAAACTAACGCCAAAATTAGAAGCACAAAAAATGGCACAATTAGCAGGGGGAAAAGACCGATTATTAGCCAATGCTCAACAGGCTTTGTCCGATGGAGATTATCAATGGGCTGCGGAGTTAGGAGGTCACTTAGTGGCATTAAATCCAAAAGATGCAGCTGCTAAATTATTAAAAGCAGATGCTTTACATGAATTAGGTTTGCGCCAACACAATGCTTTGGCTCGAAATTATTATTTAAGTCGGGCTTTGCAGTTGAGGCGGCAGGCAGGTAGTAATTAAAGTAACTGCCAAATTTATTCCGATTAAAATACGGAACAGGTTTTGGCTAGTTCCTCAAGAAATAAAAAAATCCGTTGCTAACTTAATCCGTTGCTAATAAAAGTTGTTAGCAACGGATTAAGTTAGCAACGGATTCTAGACAGAATAATTAGTTGTACAAAACAAAACGAATCATGACCATAAAAACAGTTGTTGAAATCATTTCAGCCATCCTAATATTAGCAGGCTTTGAACTTTTCAATAGGAGAAGTATGAAAGCATTTGCTATAATGGGCATTGGCCAATTTTTAGCAATGATTATCTGCGGACTAACTAACTTGTGGTTTTTAGCCTTTATGCACTTTGTTAACTTTTTAATGCAAATACGAGGTTGGCTGAAATGGAAAAATGAATTAAAACAAAACAAAAAACCTTCAATATGAGATTTTCTTTATTAGCTATTTTAATATTGCTACTTTCTTGTTCGGAAAAAACAGAAGTAGCAACTTCTACCCAAGAAAAAGATACCAGACCCAACATCCTCTACATCATGCTAGACGATTTGGGCTTTTCTGATTTGGGCTGTTATGGAAGTGAAATTCCTACGCCCAATATAGATGCTATAGCAGCAAGAGGGCAACAATTTGCTGGTTTTCGGACCGCCCCAATGTGTGGGCCTACTAGAGCAATGCTGATTTCAGGGAATAGTAATCACATAGAGGGTATGGGCAGAATGATAAATACCAATCTCAAAAATGCTCGATACAAAGGTTTGGAACATTATGAGGAAGATATTTCAGATAGAATTGTTGCTTTTCCAAAATTATTACAACAAGCTGGCTATTCCACTTCTGCCGTAGGTAAATGGCATTTAGGTTGGGAAGACAGTTCGCTCGCCTCCAATCATGGCTTTGATAATACTTGGATATTACGAAATGCCGTTGGTAATTATTATAATAGTAGAAATTATACCATTTCCCATCCTGAGCGAATAGACTCCATTTCCTATTTTTTTAATAATGGCCAAGCGGTCGAATATCCCGAAGGCACTTATGCCACCAAACATTATACAGATAAAATGTTAGGCTTTTTGGAAAAAGGGCATACCGAAAATAGCGACCAACCCTTTTTCGCTTTTGTGTCCTATACTGCTCCACATTGGCCCTTACAAGTTCCACAACCCTATTGGGATAAATATAAAGGAAAGTATGACGAAGGTTATCAAGTGATTATGGAACGCCGATTAAAGGGATTAAAGGAAAAGGGGATTATTGCCCCAGAAATTGAAATACCGAATTACCCAGAATTACAAAACTGGAATGACCTAAGTGCCGAAGAGCAAAAATACGAGGCTAGAAAAATGGAAATCTTTGCGGGTATGGTGGATTATGTAGATGAACAAATTGGTCGTTTAATCCAACAATTAAAGGATAGTGGAGAATATGATAATACCATTATCATTGTGCAATCAGATAATGGTGCTGCTGCCGAAGATTTAAGTAAAGTGCCATTACATAAAGATAATATCCTCTCCTGGAATGATAATTCTTATGAGAATATGAATAAGGCTAATTCCTTTATCGCTTTGGGTAAAAATTGGGCGCAAGTTAGTTCAGTTCCATATAGAAAATACAAGCAAAAGATGTATGAAGGAAGTATGGCTTCTCCATTTATTATTGCAGGAAAAGGGATTCCTCAATCTAATGATATAAGAAAAGATTTCTTTTGTATTCAAGACATAGCCCCTACTTTTTTAGAAATAGCTGGCACTACTTATCCTAGCGAATGGAAGGGTAAAAAAATAGAACCACAAAGAGGTGTTTCAGCACTTTCCTATATTCAACAGAAAACGGATAAAGTACATGATAATAATTACGTTTTTGCCATAGAGCATCGACGGACTGGTTTTTTAAGAAAGGGCAATTGGAAAATTACCAATCAAGAGGATTCGGCCAATAATGACCTTTTCAAATTGTTTAATTTAGATAATGACTTTTCGGAACAGCAGGATTTGGCAAAAACTGACCCCGAAAAACTAACCGAATTAGTGGAAGAATGGGAACAGTATAAAAAAGACGTTGGCGTTATCTTTTTGCCGAAAATGGATTAAAGAGGAGTCAGGTGTCAGGTTTGAGGAGTCAGTTTGGGCTCTTCTGATTCCTGACACCTCGCCTTTGACAGCGAAACTAAAATAGATTAATAATAGGGGTCAGGTGACAGGAGTCAGGGGTCAGTAATGAGCACCCTGACACCTGACACCTCGCCCCTGACACCTTAAAAAAAATGGCACATTTAAAACCACTACCAAAAAATTTACATCCAGAGTTAGAACCTAAACTCGACCATTACCAAGCGACTCGTGGCTTTATTCCCAATAGCATTTTGACCATGCAACGCAGACCAGAAATTGCCAAAGCATTTATGCAAATGAATAAGGTGGTTTTGTACGAGGGAACGGTTTCTGAGGAATTAAAAATGTTGATTAGTTTGATTGCAAGTCAGGCAGCAGGGTGTAAATATTGTCAGGCGCACATGGCAAATTTGTCTAAAATCTATAAGGCTTCAAAAGCAAAAATTGAAGCTGTTTGGGAATTTCAAACATCTCCATTATTTACAGATGCGGAACGGGCGGCATTGAACTTAGCCTTTAAAGGAGCTTTAGTGCCTAATGAAGCGAATGCCGCAGATTTTGACGAAGTGAAAAAACATTTTGATGATGGGCAGATTGTAGAAATTGTGGCTTCCTTAGCCTTATTTGGCTATCTCAATCGTTGGAATGATACGATGGCAACGGATTTAGAGGATTATCCTAAAGAAGTGGCTACGGAATTGATTAGCTCAACGGGTTGGGATGCTGGAAAACATGGGTGAAGTAATGAAAATTAAAAATATGCTCATTTCGGCCATTATCATGCTGCTTTAATCAAGTCCCAAAGGGACGACATATCATAGCTTAGGGCGAAAGCCCTAAGAAAAGAAATTAAGAATATTTTCCAAGCCCTGAGAGGGCGACATAAATACATGGAATTTTTTATGTCGTCCTTTCAGGACTTTTAGCAGTCGTATTCTATAGTTCCCCCTAGGGTTTACGCCCTAGGTTACGATATATCGCCTTTTCAAGGCTTAACAAGTTTTAGTAGTTATGAGTACTTTTTATCAAAACATGGAAAAATGAATACCAACTTAAACCTATCCATTCTACTATTACTCTTTCTAACGGCTTGTCAGCAAGATACTCAACAAACTAAGTCTAAAAAAACGCCCAATATCCTTTTCATAGCCATAGACGACCTCCGTCCAGAATTAGGTATTTACGGCAATAAAATGATTCATTCTCCGAACATAGATGCCTTGGGAAGGGACGGCGTTATTTTTGAACAGGCGTATGTGCAACAGGCACTTTGTGCGCCCTCTAGAGCAAGTGTAATGACAGGATTAAGGCCAGCAAGTACAAAAGTGCGTACGCTTTGGGATAAACTCCGAGATAGCATTCCGAATGCCGTAACCATGCCTCAATATTTCGCTCAAAAAGGCTATACGACAACCGCAATTGGCAAAATTTATCATAATACCGACCCCGACCCAAAATCTTGGTCAGACCCAAAAATTTTCTTAGAGCAATTCCCTTTTAATCCAGAATGTATTTACGCTACGGAAGAAAATTTACAGGTTCAAAAAGATAAATTATCCAGACCACCCAAAGCGGGAAATAAGTATGAACGGAATAAACCCGACCGATTTGGGCATTATTATGTGAGGGGCAATTTTACAGAAATGGCAGATGTGCCTGACGAAACGTTTTATGATGGCGCACAGACCTTAGTAGCCATTGATAAATTAGAAGCATTAACAAAAGCAGGTAATCCTTTCTTTTTTGGCATTGGATTTTATCGACCTCATTCTCCTTATATCGTTCCTAAAAAATACTGGGATTTATACGATAGAGATAGCATTCCGATGGCAGTCAATCCGTATGTTCCAGAAAATGCACCTGATTTTTCAGTTAATACTAATACAGAATTAAAAGCTTACGCAGATTTCACCAATGCGCCAAGTCCATTGGAAGGCAGTATTTCAGAAGCGGATGCTAGACGAGTTAAACATGGTTATTATGCAGCGGTAAGTTATACAGATGCTCAAGTAGGTAAAGTCATTCATAAATTAAAGGAATTGGGCATATACGAAGAAACAATTATCGTCTTGTGGAGTGACCACGGTTATAAATTAGGAGAGCATAATGGTTGGTCAAAATTCACCAATTATAATATTGATACCCATGCACCACTAATTATCAAAAGTAACCAAGCAAAAGACAATAAACATCGAGTTTCACAGATGGTAGAAATGGTGGACCTCTACCCTACTTTATGTGACATGATGGGTTTAGAGACACCTGATAATTTAGAAGGGATAAGTTTAGTACCTCATATTTCTAAAACGACTTCGACGGGTAAGGAAGCTATTTTTTCTTCTTACCGAAAAGAACATCATTGGGCAGTTCCTAGAGGCAATGAACAATTGGGAAATAGTATTTTGACTAAAGATTATCATTATGTTCGTTGGCAAAGTTGGACGGATGGAAGTTTTACGGCAGCCGAATTGTATGATTTGAAGAACGACCCTTTGGAAAATAAAAATGTAGCAGGTTTGCCCGAATATCAAGCGATCGTAGAACAGATGCAAGAGCAATTAGGAGCAGGATGGAAAGCAGAACGGATAAAAGTTTTGCAAAGAAGATTATAATAGGTAATCAGATAAAAAATTGATATTATTGGCGGAAATCACGATAATAGTGCTTTGATGGCGAATGTATTTAAAAGAACAGCGTATTTACAAGAGGAATTATTTTTCTTTAAAAAAGAACTAGGTGGTACGCCTTGTTTTTTCTTAGATACAGGCACAGGGCATCTTTCTGATTCGCAATTGAAATGGTTAAAATTAGAATTAAATCACTTAGATTCCCCTTTGTCATTTTCATGCACTATCCTCCCGTTTATGGTGGTTCTCCTTATTTGGATAAAAAGAATCATTTTAGTCAACAAAACAGCATTACAGGAAATACTATTGGCGTCGGGTTTACCGACAACGGTATTTTGTGGGTATTTTCATTGTGATAAAACCATCCATTATAAAAATATAGTTACGCATATCACACCTTCCTGTTATGCTCAATTTGATTGGCGGCATGAAACTTTTAAAATGGACCATTATCGAATTGCGCTTAGAGAAATCGAAATTTCTGATGGAGTCATTATGAGTAGTATAACTTATTTTGATGGGAATAAGCTTTAAAAAAATAGATACAGTTACTTTAATTTTCAACATGAAATATCTCCAATTCATTCTACTATTCTTAATTGCCAGTCTTTTTATTGCATGTGAAGATTCCCATCCCTCAGAAACGGCAACAAAAGGAACACCTCCCAATATCCTATTTATCCTCTCCGACAATCAACCAAAATCAGCCCTCGGCTGCTATGGAAATCCAGACATAAAAACCCCAAATATTGATGCCTTAGCGACAAAAGGTATAAAATTCACCAAAGCCTATTGCACCAATGGTATGTGTTCCCCCACCAGAGCGTCCATTCTAACGGGTTTAATGCCTTCCCAACATGGCGTCCATAATTGGCTAGATGATAGCAAAGAAACTACTTGGCCAGCAGATTGGCAAGCCATTACAGAATATCAAACCATTCCTTTGGCTTTGCAAAAAAGGGGCTATGAAACAGCCTTGATAGGCAAATGGCATCTTGGGAAACCTACTTCGCCTTATACTGGATATGATTATTGGTTAACTTTTACAAAAGGGCATACTATTGATTTTTGGAATAATACGATTATTGAAAAATCTGCTCCTAAAGCAGAAAAAAGTATTTATGATATCAAAGGTCAACATGTTGTTGATTTTTTTACAGAAAAGGCTATTCAATATTTAAAAAATAAAGAAAGAGAAAAACCTTTCTTTTTACAATTAAATTATGATGGGCCTTATACGCTACCTCCAACCAATTCTGGACCAGCAAAAAATAGACATTATGCGAATTATTTAGAGCAAGATTTAGCTTCTTTCCCAAGAGAGCCTTTTAATCCGTATATGCAGCAGCAGATTGATGCCAAAAGCCTAGAAGACAATCCTTTTTTAAAAAAAATGTATTCCGCTTTAAAAAAGATGAATGACGACCAGGAAACAAGAGCGAATGTTGCCTCTCAAAATACGATAGTAGATGATGGTGTGGGTGCTGTAATGGCAACTTTAGCAGCAACTGGACAATTAGAAAATACTATTATCATTTATTCAACGGACCAAGGAAATTTTATGGGACAATATGGATTTTGGGGGCATGCCCCTTGCACCTTCCCTTCCAATTTGCATGAATATGTGATGAATATTCCCTTAATTATTTATGCTCCTTGGAGTCCAAAAAATGGGAAGAACAATGACCATTTAATCAGTCAATACGATTTCCCTGCCACCATTATGGAATTGGCAGGATTTAGTAATGTGGAATTTAAAGATAGCCCAGGAAAATCCTTTGCTAATATGATAGAAGGGAATACTCCCAATGAAGCCATTCACGAAGAAATATTTTTGGAACAGGAAGAAACCAGAGGAATAGTCAATCATTCGGTTACTTATTGGGAGCATGTAAAAGACTTAGACCAGCCAAAATTATTCAATTTATTAAAGGACTCTACTCAATTAGAAAATCAAAATGGAAATAGAGATTATACTGACATACAATCGACAATGCAGACAAAACTCCACGAATTTTTTAATAAATATAATAACCCTACTTATGATTTATGGAATGGTGGAACATCTAAAGGGTCTAGTGCTAGACCTAATACTTGGAAAGCGTTTTATGGAGATGATTGGGCTGCGGTAGCAGAGAAGAAAGCTGCTTTTTCAGAAGATTAAAAATACTTATTTTGACAATTACTAGTTTAATAATGTATTAAAAAAATCAGTAGTGCTCGAATAAAGTATGATGCGCTCCAAAATCACCCCGTAACGGGAAGTTACGTGGAAGATTTGAAAACAGGCATTTTAGCTCCACCTATCTCCTACTCCATTGATGGGGAACAATATCTTTCGGTTTTAGTTGGCTGGGGAGGTATTAGTGGTATGCAAGAAAAGATTACCGAAACGGTTCATTCGGGCAAACTCTATACTTTTAAGCTAAATGGGAAGGGAGTTTATCCTGATTATCCGTCTCCGCCTCAAAGGGAATTTTTGAAAGTGGAAAGAACCGTACAGCCTGAAAATGTAGCAGCAGGTAGTTTATTGTATAAGCAATATTGTGCGGTCTGTCATGGGCGACCTGGAACGGGGGCAGGGTCTATGCCTGATTTAACGATGTCCTCAGAAGGCATTTTTAATTCCTATCACAAAATTTTGAAAGAAGGGGCTTTATTGCCTTTAGGTATGCCTAATTTTGGGGAAGAAATTTCGGATGAGGAGGTGGGAGTTGTTGCGAGATTTTGTTTGGGCGGTGGCGCAGTCGAAATTGGAATAATTGAAAGTAACGATTTTTAAACCTATGTATTGAGTTTTCTTCCTTCCAATAAATTTATAAAAAAATCGGGTTTCTTTTTACTAAATTCCTCAATTTCTTTATCCATCGCAGTTTCAATATTAGGTTCATCTATTTGACTACCTGTTTCAAATTCTTTATGCACTATTTCCTTAACCCGTTTTGAAGTATTTTTAACATTTAATTCTGTAGCACTAATGTCTTTATAAATCAAACTAATAATTAATAAACGACAAATAGTTTTCTGTTCACCATACTCTTCTACATCCTCAGTAATTGTGGTGATGGAATGATTTATATAAACATTATTTGGCTCAGCTAAAAATCCATTTATAGCCTTATCTGTAGCAGTATTAATTGAAAATTTCCCATCATCTGAGATTTTAACCTTGAATATCTTATGCTTGGTTAGGGACATGTTTTTCTATTTTGTTATAAGCACTTTTAAGTTTGTCTAATAGTTTAAAAGTTTTTTCTAAATGCTTGTTTTGTTCTTTCTGTGGCAACCCCTCAACATAATCAAGTAAATGCCTGATTACATCTTGTTTCGTGATACTAGACTTACTATTCTCCGGTAAAAACTTTTTGAAATGAACTCCTAGAATATCTATTATAGGTGGTTCAACATCTTTAGTATAAGGATAATCAACATAAACTCTATCGAACACCTCTAAATCTTTTAGAGAATTACAATACTCATTGAATGCTTTGATATAAATTTCTTGAGGAAATAAATCTTCAAACGTTCTAGATTTTTTATCTCTAAATACGGAATTTATTTCAAGTTCTTCCCAATTTAACTCACCAATGTTTTTTTTATAAGATTTTTTGACTTTTACATTCTCTGCCTCTTTGTCACTATCTAGTATTACGATTCCTGATAGGTTTAAATTATTTTTCCCAAGGTAATTTATTGCTTGTGGAATATTATTTACTCCATCTGCATTATAAATATTAAGCCATTCTAATTCTCTATATTTTTCATCTTGGAACAATCTGTGAAAAGCTAATTTTTCAGTATTCCCTTCTACAATTAGGTTAATATCACCAATTAAAAAGCTATCATTCAAAACAATGCCTAATTCCTTTCTAAGAATTTGATATTTATTAAGAAAAGGTTTTTTATTTATCTTCGAACCATTCGTAGGTGATTTATTAATAAAAAGTAAAGATTCTACACAATTTCGTATTGCCAAAAACGGATTATGGGTAGTATAAAATAATTGAGATGTTTCAGCTATTTCATTAAAAGAAATTAATAAATCTTTAGCACCTTTTGGGTGTAAATTATTCCCTGGTTCATCAAGAAGGACTATTGAATTCTTACCATTATTTTTCTTTTTGAAGTATAATTTATTGACCAAAAAAGCAAAATAATATTGAAAACCAGGGCTACGTTCCTTAATAGAAAAACTTGTCTGGGTATTATCTCTAATAATTAAGGTTAATCTATCACCAAATGATGGTATTATTCTAATATTAATGCTCTCATCTTGCTTATAATGTTTTTTAAATATTGAGTTTAATTTAATTTCAATATTTGAAAGATAAGTACTGATAAAATTAATATCCGTGTTTTTTAGGTTGTTTAAATTGTCACATCCTCCTATAAACAGAAGTCTTCTAAAGGTTTCAAATTTATTTTCTTGTCCAAGTAATTCATCAACGGTACTTGGTTCAATTAATAACTCCTCATTGTCAAAATAATCTATATTTGGAAATACATCGACGAAGAAAGAGTTATAAAATTTAGCCTTTTCTTGTATCGAATCTGATAAATTAAGGGCAAATTTGTCTTTTATCGAAATACTTATTGAAATATTTGAAAAACCATTGCCCCATCTTTTTAATTGTAGGAAACATTTATCAGAATTCATAGGAAACTTTCCATGATTCTCTTTAGATAAATAGTCAGATAATAAGTTGTGTAATTTGTTATAAGTCTGTTTTGAAACTTGGAATTTTCCGATAATTACAGGTAAACCATTAGGGTAATTTTCTGAATTTTTATTAAGGAGATTTTTCGTTAATTCTGTATCTATTATATTCAAATAACTAATAGCTTGAATAAAACTTGATTTTCCGCTTTCATTCTTACCGACTAAACAAAGTTGGTTTTGATTGACGGTCAACACTTCATTTTTTATTGATTTAAAATCAATAATTTGGACTTCGACTAATTTCATTTGGGATAATATGTTAATCTTATTACAACTGCAAATTGGTTACCTTTCGAAAAAATTTTTATATCTTCCGAATCAATTTTACCAATATTAACAGTATTAGAATAAAGAAATTCTTTCTTTTTTGTATTAGCTTCATTGATAGCTGCTTCAAGTTGACCATTTGTCTTAAAATTACTTGAAAAATACTCTGTTGTCTTCATAAAAAAAAATGTATCAAAGTTATATTTTAAAGCCTTTGAGAGGGAGGGCTTTCCAATAGGTCCAAAAATAACAAAATAATTTTACAAAAATAATAAAAAACAAAATATACATAGTTATGCCTATTTACATACAATTTTAACCAAAAAAATAAGATTTAGCTCATACAATCATAATCAATTTATTGAGGTTTTCCACTCTATTGTTCACGTTTAAGTTTGAACCTCATTAATGGCCCAAAGCCTCCCCAACACCCTTAGGATACCGAATATTCTCCACCATCTCCTGCACCTCCGCAGGTGGCTCATTTCCATAAAATTTATTTACCAAAAAGGTAACGGTAAAATTCAACAACATACCAACTACACCAATACCTTGCGAAGAAATATTCATCCAATAGCCATCTGCTTTACCGCCCATAAATTCGTGGTAAACGATATAAGTAACGACAAAAATTAAACCTACTAGCATACCAGCAATCGCCCCTTCTTTCGCCACTTTTTTAAAGAAAATACCCATGATGATAGCAGGGAAAAAAGTAGAAGCAGCAATACTGAATGCTAAGGCGACCGTTTGAATAATAAACCCAGGGGGGTTGATACCAAAATAAATACCAAATAAAAGCGCAATGGCAATACAAATTCGAGAAATACCCAATTCTCTTTTATCCGTCATATCAGGATATAATTGTTCTTTGATAAGGTCATGAGAAATAGAAGAAGAAATAACCAATAACAAACCTGCTGCGGTAGATAAAGCAGCAGCTAATGCTCCTGCTGCTACTAAAGCAACTATCCAATTGGGTAAATTCGCTATTTCAGGAATTGCCAAAAAAGTAATGTCAAAATCAATTTTTAATTCATTGGCAGCCCCACCAACAAATTGAATGATGCCATCTCCGTTTTTATCCGTAAAGGATAGGAAGTCCGTTTTTTCCCATGTCTTAAACCATTCTGGCACATCCACATAAGGAATATTATTCAAGCTTTCCAACATAAAAGTTCTGGAAAAAGCAGCTAAAGGAGGTGTGGCTAAAAAGACTATAGCAATTAATAATAAAGTATAAGCCACCGATTTTCGAGCATCACTCACTTTTGGAACCGTAAAATATCGAATGATAATATGCGGCATCCCTGCGGTGCCTAACATCAAGGTCAAGCCAATAAAAAACATATCAATGGTCGGTCGTCGCTGAGCAGTAAATTCTTTAAACCCAAATTCTCGACTTAAATCATCTAATTTATCTAATAAATAAACGCCATCATTGGTCGTCCCTCCCCAACTAGTAAAAACAAAAGGACTATCCATCAACATCATGGATAGATAAATGATTGGCACTAAAAAAGCAAATCCCAAAATGCAAAATTGCGCCACTTGGGTATAAGTAATGCCTTTCATTCCACCCAAAACAGCGTAAAAAAAGACAATTCCTGCGCCGATAATTACTCCCCATTCTTTAGATACATGCAAGAAATGGGAGAATACCACTCCTACCCCTTTCATCTGTCCCGCCAAATAGGTAAGGGTAATAAACACCGCACAAACCACAGCTAAGGTTCTAGCTATATTAGAGTAATAACGGTCACCAATGAAGTCAGGAATGGTAAATTTGCCAAATTTTCGCAAATATGGTGCTATCAAAATTCCTAATAATAGAAAACCGCCAGGAGGGCCTAATAAATAAACGGCTGCATCAAATCCTAAATAAGCGATTAATCCTGGAACGGATAGCATAGTCGCTACTGACATAAAGTCTGCGGCAGTTGCCATCGCATTGGCTAGTGGAGAAACGCCTCCTCCTGCCACATAAAATTCATCTGTTGATTTAGCTCTACTCATCCAAGCAATTACGCCATAGATTAAAAAAGTAATGCCGACAAAAATGATTGTTAATTGTTGGGTAGTCATTTTGTTTATAGTTGTCAGGGGTGAGGTGTCAGGGGTCAGGGGTCAGGTGGGTCTAAACTGACACCTGACTCCTGTCACCTGACCCCTCAAAAATTAATCTTCTACATTATATTTTTTATCCAATTGATTCATTAGGCGAGCGTATACAAAAAGTAGGATAACAAAAACAATAATACTGCCTTGAAAGGCAAACCAAAAACCTAATTTAAAGCCACCAATTTGAATAGCATTCAATTGATGCACCATCAAAATAGGGCATATAAAACCGACTATAAACCAGACAGCTAGCAAAATTAAGAGAATTCTTAGATTGGCTTTCCAATAAGCTGGTAGGTTATTTTCCATTGTTTCGTTTTTTATAAATTCTGTTTAGCCTTCAATTTGGTTAAAAAGGATGGTTAAAGGTAGTAATTCTCGCTTACTATTTTTAATTTTTTAAGTAGTTACTTTTCGGTCTACATTCTGCCAAGAATTAGTCCATCCTCTATCATCATAATCATTCATACCGTCTGTTAATATGCTCTGATAGTTTTCATTGATTTGGCTTTTCTGCTTGTACTAAAACCTCCTTTCATTGCATTTCGTCGAGTGTTTACAATTTGCAGTTTGTGTATCTGACTTCTGACAGAAAAATTTTGCAGCCCATCCCTTCGGGTTCGGAATAGTAGCCTCCCGTCCGCAAGCGGTTCAGGAAAAGTATTCCTTCATCTCATCGTCTGACTTCTGACTTCTATTTATTACGCCCAAATTACCTTATCCTTCGCCTCATGCCAAGAAAGATATTCTCTACTATATTTTTCATCTATCTTCCCTCGTTTCACTTTTAAAGTGGGCGTTAGTAAACCATTCTCAACAGACCACATTTCTTTTTGAATAATAGCCGTTGAAATCTTTTCAAAATTAGCTCTAGTACTATTGGCTTCTTGTATAGTATCTTTTATAGACTGCGTGACCGTCTCTTTATCACCAGCAATTCCAATTTCAGACAAGTTTATCAGCGCAATGGGTTGTGGATTCCCTAAACCTGCCACACAAACTTGCTCGATGTAGTCATTCTTCATTATTACCTCCTCCATTGGATTGGGGGTAACATAGCTACCTTTAGATGTTTTGAAAGCATCTTTCACTCTGCCAATCACCCGCACATATCCCTCATCATCAATCGTACCTCTGTCTCCACTATGCATCCAGCCATCAACTAAGACTTCTGCCGTTTTTTCTGGGCTTTTATAATACCCCGTCATCATATAAGGCGTTTTCATTAATATTTCCTGTGTCTCTGGATGAATTCGAACCTCTCCGAAAGGGATCGCTTTACCCACAGCATCTTGTGGAGAATTGGGGTCGGGACCATTGGTCATAGAGCCACATACTTCTGTCATCCCGTAAGCCTCGACTAAATGAATATCTAGTTTTTTATAAAAATCTTTAATGAATGCAGGAGTAATGGCTGCGCCCGTAGCGGCTATTTTAATATCTCGCATACCCAAAGCGGTGCGCAATTTCTTTTTGATAATACCAGAAACAATCGGAATTTTCAACAACAAATCCATTCTCTTTTGGGGCATTTTTGCCAATACACCTAGATAGAATTTAGTCCATATACGAGGTACCGCAAAAAATATAGTCGGTTGGGTATCTTGTAAGTTTTTAGCAAAGGTGTCTAGACTTTCCGCAAAGGAAATCATGCCTCCATTCCAAAGAGCGGGTACTTCTATGCCCATCCTTTCTCCCACATGATTAAGCGGTAAGAAGGATAAAAAGCGATATGCTGGCAAATTAGACATTCCCAACCAGTCCGTTTTTTCCTCATTTGCCATTATCAAAGCAGGAGAACGATGAACATGCATGACCCCTTTAGGGGTACCCGTAGTACCAGAAGTGAATTTAATCGTCCATAAATCGTCCAGTTTGGGGACATAGTTGTCGGTTACTGGCGTCGCACCAGCCACTAATTTATCCCATTCTTTGCCAATGGTCACGGTTGGACTGCCTTCATAATGAGGAAATTTAATAGGTATTACATCGGCTGGAATAGCCGCTGCTCTATCTCCCCAAGCATCTAACTTGCCTAAGAAAATAGCTTTTATATCGCCCAATTTGATAACGTTGGCGAGTTGGTCTTTGGGTAAACTGGCATAAAGTGGAACAGAAACATAGCCGCCCATCATAATCGCTAAATCTGCGAGAATCCAATGATAGCAGTTTTTAGAATAAGTACCAATATGATCCCCTTTCTGTAAACCTAGCTTATGAAGCGCAGCAGTCATTTTTCTCGCTTCTTGCCCAGCTTGTGCCCAAGTGAGTTCTTTCCAAGTATCTCCTTTTGGTTGCCGAAGGAATACCTTATTAGGAGTGGTTTTTTCCCAATGATAAAATTTTTCAATAACTGTTGGGATAGTTTCGTTTTGACTAGACATAGTTTTTAGATTTATTGATTATTTGATGATTAGACGGTTAGATTGTTGCGCTCCTACGTCGCTGATGGTTAGATTGTTGGATGATTAACATCTTATTTTTAGTCCCCTTCTTCAAATGCGGGATAGCATACTTGCACATCATGAAAGTACCTCGAACATTAACGCCCTGTATAAGGTCGTACCGTTTCATGGGTAAATCGGTCGTTTTACTCAAGTTAATCGCACTAGCATTATTGATTAAGACATCTATTCCGCCAAAATGATTGACTGCTTTGTCTATTGCCTCCTTTACGTTTTCTTCATTTCTAATATCAAGCTGAGCCGCTAAGGCTTTTCCACCTGCTGCTTCAATTTCCTCCGCAGCTGTAAATATAGTCCCTTTCAATTTTGGATGAGGGGTTACGGTCTTGGCAGCTACAATAATATTTGCTCCTTCCTTTGCGAGACGGAGGGCAATCGCTTTTCCGATACCTCGACTTGAATCTGTAATGAATATCGTTTTTCCTTTCATATTTTTGAAATTAGTTGTTACTTTATGGTCGTAAGTTCTTAATGAGAAAATGAATGTGAAGGACAAAATATGGAGCGTACATCTAAGTAATTCATTTTAAGTAGAGCGATGCAGTTCATTTTATCATTTCCCCATTGAAGACTTTAAACTTGTACCTTAATAAATTGAATGAATGTTCCTGAGCACATAATTCAAATAAATAGTGCTTGCTATCAATTTGTCAATAAGTACAATATTAATAGTAATAAGTACAGTTAAATAACTAATAGCTTACCCTACCTTTGTATTATGTATAATTAAACTCTTTAATATTATTCAGAATATTGTTTTGAAAAGGCAATGGCTGCTTTAGCACAAAAAGCAACTGATGAACTCGTAGCGGATTGGTTCGATAAAGGGGCTCATCATGTTGAGAATGATGGCTACTATAGAGGCAGACCGTAAAGCACAAATTGCTGAAGATGCCAAGACATGGGTTGGTGCAAAGCCTTCGGTGATGTTGATGCTTTGGAAAATGATTTGTGGCATTGCCAATGAATTTGGTCACAGTATTCCAATGGACAAACAGCCGCCTTATGACCCAGCAATCTATGAATTTGTTTTTAAAAAAATATTAAAACATCGACATTTTATCCCGCTGCACATTGAGGAAATTTTTTCCATTAAGGTAGCGGATGAAAAAGACTTACATAATACAGGTAGTTTGGCAGCAGACGAAAAAACAGCCAATCAGTATAGTGCAACAATTGCCGCTATTTATCCTACTGATGCTGATTTGAATACGGTGGTGGATAGCTGGTATTTAACGTAATAATGAGTAAATGAGAGAATGAGTAAATGTGGGGAATTGTGCTAACATTTAATCATTTGCTCATTCAATCATTTACTCATTTTAATCAAAAAAAATATGCAATTAACAGGTGGTCAAGCAGTAGTTAGAAGTTTAATTAAAGAAGGCGTAGATACCATTTTTGGATTACCAGGTGTTCAGAATGATTGGTTATATAATGCCCTTTATGATTATAGAGCCGAAATTCGGGTGATACATACCCGCCATGAACAAGGTGCAGGCTATATGGCTTTGGGGTATAATCTAGCCTCTGGAAAAGTAGGCGTTTGTAATATTGTTCCAGGGCCCGGATTTTTGAACAGTAGTGCAGCATTGGCGACCGCTTGGGGGCTGAATGCAAAGGTACTTTCTTTGGTGGGACAAATTCCGCAAAAGGCACAGGGGAAAGGTCGAGGCGTACTCCACGAAATTCCAGACCAATTGGCTATTCAACGACAACTCACTAAATGGGCGAATCGGGCAACTTCTCCTTCGGCAGTACCGCAATTAATGTCTGATGCTTTTTACCAATTACAAAATGGTCGTCCAAGACCTGTTGGGGTGGAAGTATCTATGGATGTGTTGCAAGGGCAAGAGGAAATAGATTTTTCCAATTATCAAAAAGCGACCACTACCCTACCCGACTTATCCGAAGAGCAAATTGACAAAGCACTTGAATTGATTGCTAAGGCAAAAAATCCATTAATCTTTGTGAGTAGCGGGGCGATGGAAGCAAGCAAGGAGGTTCAAGCCTTAGCGGAATATTTGCAAGCCCCAACTTTTGCCTACAGAACAGGAAAGGGGATTTTATCGAGCCGACATCATTTGAGTTTTCCCGTTCCAGCGGCGCATGATTTGTGGAAAGCGGCAGATTTGGTGATTGGGATTGGTAGCCATGTGCGCATGCCTTTGAGCAAATGGGGCGTGAATGACAAATTGAATTTCATTAGTATCAATATTGATGAAACCGCACATGGTCGAATTATTGAACCAACATTAAAAATTACCGCCGATGCTGCGCAAACCGTGAACGAATTATTACTTAAATTGCCCAAATATCGTTCGCCTGCACCTTCCAAAAAAGAAGAGATGACTGCTTTCAGAAAGGCCTGGAACAAAAAGACCGCCTATCTTGAACCACAATCTACCATTCTAAAAATTATTAGAGAAGAACTACCCGATGAAGGTATTTTGGTAGATGAATTGACGCAGGTTGGTTTTGCTAGTAGGATTGTTTATGATGCTTTTCTACCTCGCACCTACTTATGTACGGGTTTTATGGGTACACTTGGATGGGGTTTTCAAACTGCATTGGGTGCCAAAGTAGCCAAACCAGATGTGCCCGTTATTTCGGTAGCAGGAGATGGTGGATTCATGTTTGGCGTACAGGAATTGGCGACAGCCGTTCAGCACAAAATTGGGGTGATTGTTCTATTATTCAATAATAATTTATTTGGCAATGTTCGAGAGATGCAAGAAAATTTATACGATAATCGAGTGATAGCAACCAACTTACATAACCCTGATTTTGTAAAAATGGCGCATGCTTTTGGGGCGAATGGAGTACGGGTGAAGAATTTTGAAGATATGCGAAAGGCCATTCGAGATGCCAAGGGAGTATCCTTGCCCACTATTATAGAAGTACCTATAGGGACAGGACTGCCGAGTACCAACAGATTTAAGGCTTTGCCTAAAGTAAGATAAGCTCACTTTCAACTTCAATCTCAACTTCAAATTATGACGTTGACCCCGAAATGGTTTTTCAACGTCTAGTTTTTGAGGTTGAAGTTGAGATTGAATTTGAAGTTAAAAAAACAACTGTCAACCATCTGGATAAACTTGTTGTAAAATGCCCATAAAAATTAAGCCTTTTTAAAAAAATAAATGCAAGTAAAACAATACGGGCGCATCTCAAAATGTCGCATGCAGAAAAAAGTAAATAGTAATTATGCTAAAAATACTTAAATTTGGTCAAAAAATAATTATGACAAAAGCAGAGTTTTTAGCATTAGCAGGAGAAAAATGGGAAGAAATAGAAAAGAAGAAGGAATCAA